>NZ_PSVI01000054.1:0-22178 GCF_002931415.1 Rathayibacter sp. AY1E8 | reverse complement strand
GAGGAGGCACCCGCCCATGGCCCGTCCGCCCCGCCGCCCCTCCGCTCCCGGGAGCGGAGGGGCGGCGGGGCGGACGGGCCATGGGCGGGTGCCTCCTCGATCGCGGCGGGGGAAGTGGAGCGGCCCCGGCGCCCGCACCGAGGTGCTGGGCTCCGGGGCCGGTCCGGCGTGCCGAGACTACGCGGAGAAGCGCGGGAAGGCGGAGCGACCCGCGTAGGTCGCCGCACCTCCCAGGATCTCCTCGATGCGCAGCAGCTGGTTGTACTTCGCGACGCGGTCCGAGCGGGCCGGGGCGCCGGTCTTGATCTGGCCGCCGTCCACCGCGACCGCGAGGTCGGCGATGGTGGTGTCCTCGGTCTCGCCGGAGCGGTGCGAGAGGATCGCGGTCATGCCGTTGCGCTGGGCCAGGGCCACGGCGTCGAGCGTCTCGGTGAGCGTGCCGATCTGGTTCACCTTGACCAGGATCGAGTTGCCGGCCTTCTCGGCGATGCCGCGGGCGAGGCGCACCGGGTTGGTGACGTACAGGTCGTCTCCGACGAGCTGCACCTTGTCGCCGATGGCCGCGGTCAGGTGGGTCCAGCCGGCCCAGTCGTCCTCGTCCAGCGGGTCCTCGATCGAGACCAGCGGGTAGTTGGCGACGAGGTCGGCGTAGTAGGAGGAGAGCTCCTCGGCCGAGAGCTTCTTGCCCTCGAACGTGTAGGCGCCGTCCTCGTAGAACTCCGAGGAGGCGACGTCGAGCGCGAGCCCGATGTCCTTGCCGGGGGCGAAGCCGGCGGCCTCGACGGCCTTGAGGATGAAGTCGAGCGCCTCGCGGTTGGTGGGCAGGTCGGGGGCGAAGCCGCCCTCGTCGCCGAGGCCGGTGGCGAAGCCGGCCTTCTTCAGCTGCGCCTTGAGCGCGTGGTAGATCTCGACGCCCCAGCGCAGGCCCTCGGAGAAGGACTCGGCGCCCAGCGGGACGGCCATGAACTCCTGGATGTCGACGCCGGTGTCGGCGTGCGCGCCTCCGTTGATGATGTTCATCAGCGGCACGGGCAGGGTGTGCGCGTTCGGGCCGCCGACGTAGCGGAACAGGTCGAGGTCCGACGACTGCGCGGCGGCCTTGGCCACGGCGAGGCTGACGCCGAGGATCGCGTTCGCGCCCAGGCGGGACTTGTTCTCGGTGCCGTCGAGCTCGATCAGCTCGGCGTCGACGAGGCGCTGGTCGGTGGCGTCGAAGCCCTCGATGGCCGGGCCGATCTCGTCGATGACGGCGTCGACGGCCTTCTGCACGCCCTTGCCGAGGTAGCGGTCGGAGTCGCCGTCGCGGAGCTCGTACGCCTCGAACGCGCCGGTGGAGGCGCCGGACGGGACGGCCGCTCGCGAGGACGCGCCGTCCTCGAGCAGGACCTCGACCTCGACCGTGGGGTTGCCACGGGAGTCCAGAATTTCTCGGGCGACGACTGCCTCGATAAGGGCCACAACTATCTCCTCTTGACGGGTGGGCTCCCGGAGACGGGAGCGGTCGGGAAGGAGTCTACTGACCGCCTCCGAAGCGCAGGAGACCGCGGCCGGTCGTAGACTCCCAGGGCCCGATCGCCGGACGGCCCGGGCGCACCCGCCGACCCGGAGGTTCCCCGTGACCACGACCGCCGCCGACCACGTCGACCGTCTCACCGCCGTCGTCCCGGACTTCCCGAGCCCGGGCATCCTGTTCCGCGACCTCACGCCGGTCTTCGGCGACGGCGAGGCCCTGCGGGCGGTGGCCGACGCGCTGATCGAGCCCTACCGCGGCCGGATCGACGCGATCGCGGGCGTGGAGGCGCGCGGCTTCCTGCTCGCCGCGGCGGCCGCCTACTCGGCGGGTCTCGGCGTCGTCACCATCCGCAAGCCCGGCAAGCTCCCGCGGGCCGTGCTGCGCGAGCAGGCGACCCTCGAGTACGGCGAGACGATGCTGGAGGTGCACGAGGACGCGGCGCCCCGCGGCTCGCGGCTGCTGCTGGTCGACGACGTGCTGGCGACCGGGGGCACGCTCGACGCTAGCCGCCGCCTGATCGAGCGCGCAGGGTGGAGCCTCGAGGGGATCGCGGTGGTCATGGAGCTCGACGGGCTCGGCGGCCGCGAGGTGCTGGCCGGCCACCGCGTCGACGCGATCGTCACCGTCTGACCGGGCCCCGTCGCTCCGCTCCCCCTGCCCTCCCCCTTCCCGCGAGACACCACCGGGGTATGCGACCCACCGTGCGAGCCGCACTCGAGTGGCGTCCCGCGGAAGGGGGAAGCGACGGGGTCAGGTGAGGGAGAGGGACATCCGGGCGAGGACGAAGGTCTCGAGCACCTGCACGAGCATGTAGAGCACGAGCGAGACGCCGGTCACGAGCACGACCGCCGACCAGACGTCCGCGAACCGGGCCTGGGCGGACCAGGCGTTGATCGCCCCGCCGATGCCCGCGCCGGTGGAGAGCCACTCGGCGAGCAGCGCGCCCGTGATCGCTCCGGGCACCGAGATGCGGATCGCGGCGAAGAGCGAGGGCAGCGAGCCGGGGATGGCCACCTTGCGGATCGCGGTGAGAGTGCTGCCGCCGTAGACCGCGACCACGTCGAGCATCTGCGGGGAGGCGTTGTTGAGGCCGAAGGCGATCGTCACCAGCGCGGGGAACAGGACGACGATCCCGCCGATGACCGCGACCGAGGCGATCGAGCCGGTCCCGAAGACCAGGATGATCAGCGGCGCCATCGCGATCAGCGGCACCGAGCGCAGCAGCATCGCGAACGGCATCAGCGCGTGCTCGATGCCCTTCGACAGGCGGAACAGGATCGCGCCGAGGATCGCCACGACCAGGCCGGCCGCGAAGCCGATCAGCGCGTCGCCCATGGTCACGGCGAAGAGCCCGCCCAGCTCGGCGCGGTGCTCCGCGGCCTTCGCGTCGGTCACCAGGTGCTGCCAGACGTCCCACGGGCCCTTGACCACGTAGGGCGAGACCCCGCTGAAGAGGACGACGCCGATCCAGATCGCCAGCACGATCACGATCGTCGACAGGGCGACGAGCAGGCTCTTGCGCAGGCTCTTGAGGGTCGCGCCGAGGGCGGCCGTGCGCAGCTGGCGCCGCAGCTCGTCGACCGCGAGGATCGATGTGGCCGTGGACTGCTCCGTGCGGTCGGGAACGGTGGTCGTCATGGTCATGCCCGCTTTCCGGAGGACCAGGGCGCGATGAGGCGGCCGATCAGTCCGACGATGCCGTAGCCGAGGAGCGCGACGCCCGCGCAGAGGAGGAAGAGCGCCCAGACGCGGGGCGAGTTCAGGGAGACCTGCGCCGCGACCAGGATCGGGCCCACGCCCGTCTCGATCTTGCCGAAGTACTCGCCGAGGATCGCGCCGAGGAAGGCCGCGGGCACCGCGATCTGCAGCGCCGACAGGATGTTGGGCAGCGCCGCGATCAGTCGCACCTTGCGCAGCTGGGTGAACCGCGAGCCCCCGTAGACCGTGACGACGTCGAGCGCCGCCTTGTCGGCCGCCTTCAGCCCGAGCAGGCTGCCGACGACCGTGGTGAAGAACACCGAGAGGCCGGCCAGGAAGATCGCCGTCGCGCTCGCCTTCCCGGGAGCGTCCGCACCGCCGAGGATCAGCAGCACGATCGCTCCGATGGCGACGATCGGCACGCAGTAGGTGATGACCGCGAGCTGCGAGACGACCCCCTCCAGCCAGGGCAGGACCAGCACGAGCGCCGAGAGCACGAGCGCGAGGAGGTTGCCCCAGAAGTAGCCGACGGCCGCCTCGCCGATCGTGACGGAGAAGTTGCGCCAGTAGAAGCCGGCGCCGTCCTCCATCGCGGTCTGCACGACCTGCACGGGAGTGGGGACGGGCGCGTAGGTCGCGGCGCCGGTGGGCGCGGTGACGAGCGCCACGATCCACCAGACGGCGACGATCGCGGCGACGCCGATCAGCCCGGTGAGCCACGGAGGCAGGGACAGGGCGCGGCGCGGGGCCGCGGGGAGCGTGGTGGCCACGGTGCCTCCTAGACGCGGTCGTCCGCGGCCGCGCCGCCGTCGCCGAACAGCAGCTCGGAGGCCTGGTCGACGTAGGCGTGGAACTCGGGGGTGCGCTGCATCTCGGGGGTGCGCGGGCGGGGGAGGTCGATGTCGATGATCTCCTTCACCCGTCCCGGGCGCGGGCTCATCACCGCGACGCGGTCCGAGAGGAAGATCGCCTCCGAGATGCCGTGCGTGACGAGGAGCGTCGTGGCGGGCTTCTCGGTCCAGATCCGCAGCAGCTCGAGGTTGAGCTTCTGCCGCGTCATGTCGTCGAGGGCGCCGAACGGCTCGTCGAGCAGCAGGACCTCGGGCTTGAGGATCAGGCACCGCGCGATCGACACGCGCTGGCGCATGCCGCCCGAGAGCTGGGCCGGCTTGGCCTTCTCGAAGCCGCGGAGGCCGACGAGGTCGATCAGCTCGTCGATGTAGGACTGGTCGACACTCTTGCCCGCGATCTCGAACGGCAGGCGGATGTTCGCCATGACGCTGCGCCACGGCAGGAGCGCGTGGTCCTGGAAGGCGATGCCGAGCTTGTTGTCGCGGCGCAGCTCCTGGGGAGTGCGGCCGTCGACCCGGATGGAGCCGGACGTCGGCTCCTCCAGTCCCGCGAGGATGCGCAGGATGGTCGACTTGCCGCACCCCGACGGACCGAGCAGGGCGAGGAAGCTGCCCTGGTCGGTGTGGAGATCGGTGTCCTGCAGCGCCGCGACGCTGCGCGAGCCCATCCGGAACGTCTTCGACAGGCCGTGGATCTGGATGCCGGTGCCGCCGGCACCCTGGTCGCGCAGGGTGCCGGCGTCGGTCGTGTCGGTCACGAGTGGTGCCCTTCGTGGATCAGGATCAGGCCGCGTACTTCATCAGCTCGGGGTTCTCCTCGTAGACCTCGTCGAGGAGGGTCAGATCGAAGAGGTCCTCGGCCGTGACGTCGATCCCGGCGCCCGCGAGGGACGCGATGGTCTCGGACTGCAGCGTCTCGGAGATGGTGAAGAGGCCGTTCGAGACCGTCTCGTCCGAGACGACCAGCTCCTCGGCCTGGATGGTGGCGCCCTTCTTGGAGGACTCCTCGTTGAGGCCGAGGTCCTTGCCGTAGTTCTCGACGGCGAGCATCGCGCCCGCCTCCGGGTCGTTGACGGCGTCGGTCCAGCCCTTGATCTCGGCGACGAGGAACGCCTTCAGAGCGTCGCGCTTCTCGGCGATCGCCTGCTCCGACACCGAGAAGGTCTCGGCGACGAAGGGGAGGCCGTTGTCGGCGAAGGGCAGGTTGACGACCTCGTAGCCCTCGGCCGCGACCGTGATGGCCTCGTTCGTCAGGTAGGCGATGAAGCCGTCGACGGTGCCGTTGACGAGCACGGAGGGGTCGTACTCGACGGGGACGACCGTGAGGTCGGACTCGGAGAGGCCGTTCGCGGCGAGCAGCGCCTGGAACAGGGAGGTGTTCGAGGCCTGGACGCCGATCTTCTTCCCGGCGAGGTCGGCCGGAGTGGCGATGTTGCCGGCGGTCTTGATCGAGAGGACCGTGAAGGGGTTCTTCTGGTAGGTCGCGCCGATGATCTTGAGCGGGGCCTCCTGCTGGGCGATCGCGGTGCCGATCGAGACGGCGTCGCTGAGCGCGACGTCCGCGCTGCCCGAGAGGAGCTCGGCCACGCCCGTCGAGGGGCCGGGGGTGAGCGTCACTCCCGCGAGGCCGGCCTCGGTGAAGTAGCCCTTCGAGTCGGCGAAGAACTCGCCCGCGAACTCCTCGTTCTTGATCCAGGAGAGCTGGACCTTGAGGGTGCCGATGTCGCCGCCGTCCGCGGCGGACGCGCCGGAGGAGTCGGAGGCGCAGGAGGCGAGGACGGAGGCGCCGCCGATCGCGAGGCCGGCGACACCCGCCAGGCGGAGGAGGCTGCGGCGGTCGAAGGCCGGGAGGGAACGGAGGGGCGACAGGGTCAAGGGGACTCCTCGGGTGGGGATCGTCAGGGCTGCTGCGGTGCGGTGCGCGGGGTCGCGACGGGGTGCCCGTGCAGGCGCGCCAAGCCGCGCCGATCGGGTGCCTCGACGCTATCCGGGGGAGATTTCTCGGGTGTGTCCGCAGATTTCGCGGGTATTAAGGCTCTCACGGATCCGACAAGGATCCGACCAGATCGGCATGATCCCCTGACGGATCGGCTGAGACCCTGTTCAGGCCCGACAGGACGGCCCCGGCCCCTCCCGCGGACATGGCTCAGCGCCGGCAGCCGGCGACGCTCATCCGGAACAGCCGGTGCAGCTCAGCCGAGGTCCTTGAAGGAGAGGTCGGCGGCGGAGGCGGCGCCCCGCGGGACGAGCGCGAAGCGGGTGAAGCCCGCGGCGGCCGCGCGGTCCAGCAGCGGGGTGAGGTTCTTCGCCCGGCGCTCGAGGCGCACGCGCGAGCCCAGGGCGATCAGCTCCTGCTTGAGCGCGAGCAGCAGCTCGGGCGCCGCGTCGCGCTCGTGGACGAGGACGACGGCGTCGGGGCGCTCGACGACGGCACCGCCGATCAGCTCGACGATCCGCTCGAAGCCGATCGAGAAGCCGCAGGCCGGCACGTCCTGACCGAGGAAGCGGCCGATCATCCCGTCGTACCGCCCGCCTCCGCCGACCGAGGAGCCCGAGGACGGGTGCGCGATCTCGAAGATCGTGCCGGTGTAGTAGCCCATGCCCCGCACGAGCGTCGGGTCGAAGCGGAGCGAGACGCCGGCGGGCAGCGAGCGCAGCGACCGGGCCAGGGTCTCGAGCGCGAGCACCGCCTCCGGGTCGATGCCCTCGGGCAGCACGTCGAGGATCGCAGACTGCTCGAGCGCCACTCCCCCGGCGGCGACCGCCTGCTCGATCCGCGCGAGGTAGCCCCCGAGGACCGCGGCCGCGTCCGGCCCGTCGGCCTCCAGCTCGGCGACGACCCCGGCGGCGCCGATCTTGTCGAGCTTGTCGATCGAGATCAGCGCCGGGCCGAAGCGCTCGGTGGCGAAGCCGCAGTGCTCGAGGATTCCGGTGAGGATGCGGCGGTCGTTGATGCGGATGGTGCAGTCCTCGAGGCCCAGCGCGTCGAGCGCCGCCGCGGTCGCCGTGATGAGCTCGACCTCGGCCAGCTGCCCGGGCTCGCCGATGATGTCGATGTCGCACTGCACGAACTGGCGGTACCGCCCCTTCTGCGGGCGCTCGGCGCGCCACACCGGCGCGATCTGCACCGAGCGGAAGACAGCCGGCAGCTCGGCGCGGTGCGAGGCGTAGAAGCGGGCGAGAGGCACCGTGAGGTCGAAGCGCAGGCCGAGGTCGGCGAGGGCGGACGCGTCGTCGACCGCCGCCAGGTCGTCGCGGGTGAGCCCGCGGCGCAGGACGCTGAAGGCGAGCTTCTCGTTGTCGCCGCCGAGCCCGGAGTGGAGGCGGTCGAAGTCCTCGACCACGGGCGTCTCGATCTCGTCGAACCCGTGGGAGGCGTACACGCGGCGGATGACGCCGAGCGCGTGCTCGCGCTTCGCCTTGTCGGCGGGGAGGAAGTCGCGCATGCCGCGGGGCGGGGTGATCGGGGAGGCCATGACGGCGATTCTCCCAGATCGGCCGGGGCGGGCCGGCGGGCGCCTCAGTCCGCGCGCCGCTCCTGCTCCACCGCGCGGATCTCGTCCTGCAGGTCGCGCGTCGCGGTGCGGAGCGCACGCTCGGCGTCGAGCCCCTGGGCGCGGGCGGAAGCGACGATGGCCAGCAGCAGCGGGCCGAGGTCCTCCTCCGACTCGATGGGAAGCGGGCCCTGGCCGGCGTCCACGACGCCCAGCGAGGTCGCCTTGCCGATCACCTTGTCGGCCAGCGCGAGGGCGGGCATGCCCTGCGGGATCCCGTCGAGCACGCTCGTGCGGTGCGGCTTCTCGGTGCGCTTGAGCTCGTCCCACACCGCGATGACGTCGTCGGCCGTCTCGGCAGTGGCGTCGCCGAACACATGCGGGTGGCGGCCGATCATCTTGGCGTTCATGTGCGCCGCGACGTCCTCGATGGTGAAGGGCTCGGCGCTCTCGGCCGCCAGGTCGGCGTGGAAGAGAACCTGGTAGAGGACGTCGCCGAGCTCCTCGATCAGGTCGGCCCGGTCCCCCGCCTCGATCGCGTCGACGAGCTCGTGCGACTCCTCGATCAGGTAGCGCACGAGCGACTCGTGGGTCTGCTCGGCGTCCCACGGGCAACCGCCCGGGGCGCGGAGGACGTGGACGGTGCGGATGAGCTCGTCGAGCCGGGGATGCGCGGTCACCCCGCCATCCTCGCATCCGGTCCGGCCGCCGCCGCGGACATCCGGGCGGCGCGGGCGCCCGGGAGCCTCAGGCCCGCGCGAGACGCCGCCGCGCGACGAGGAGGCAGCCGCCGGCGACGAGCGGCACCGCGGCGAGGAGCCCGGGTGACGCCGCGACGGACACCGCGGTCGAGGCGCTGACGAGTGCACCCGCCAGGTTCCAGAGGACCACCGCGACTCCCGCGCCGTCCCCGATCGGGAGCGGCACCGGGCTGAGCAGCTGCGGCGGCAGCGGACCCCGGGTCGCGTCCATCGCCCGCGCGGCGACGGCGGCGACGGCGGTCGCGGCGGCCACCGGCACCGCCGCGCCCGGGAGCAGCAGCGAGGCGGCGAGGGCGCCGAGCACCGCGACTCCGACCGCGAGCACCAGAGGGAGCACGGCGTGCAGGAGGAGCAGCTCGAACGGACCGGGGGCGAGGAGCGCCGGCTGCCCCGCTGTCGCGGCGGCGTGGCGGAAGCCGTCGCTCCAGACGCCGGCGCCGAGGTAGGCGAGCACGCCCGCCGCGGCGGCCGGGAGTGCGAGGAGGGAGGACGGCACGACCGCGGCGAGCACGGCGGCGGCGCCGGCAACGGCCAGGGCGACGACCGCGACCGCTGAGCGGCCGGGAGTGCGCAGCGCGCCGATCGCGTCGCGCACCGGCACCGCGAGGGCGAACGGGGAGAGGCGGACCGCTCGGAGCCCCCGCCCGATCGCCGGGAGGGCGCGGTACCCGTCGAGCGACTCGGCGAGGTCGCCCGTCGCTCCGAGCCGGGCGGTCGCCGACCACTGCCGGGCCTGGGCGAGGAGGCGAGGCCCGCGCGCGGCGTCGAGCAGCCGGGGCGCCGCGGCCAGGAGGACCGCGGCCGACGCGAGCAGCACGGTCGCGGCGCGCACCTCCTCCGCTCCGCTCACGGCTGAGGCGAGGAGGCCGCCCGGCGTGGGCGCACCGGGCAGGAGGGCCCCGAGGACCGCGAGGGAGGCGAGGAGGCCCGCCGCGAGCGCGGGGAGGCGCGGGGGGAGGCACTGACCGGCGAGCCAGGCGACGGCGAGGAGGCCGGCGAACGCGGCGCCGCCGGCGACGGCCGCGAGGAGCGGCGCGGAGGCGGCGAGGGCGAGGAGCGACGCGACGGCGGAGCAGCCCGCCACGAGACCGGCCGACGCCCGGACCACGGGTCGGCGGAGCACCGACCAGCGGCGCAGATCGGTCGCGAGCAGCACGGCCGTGGTGTGCGGCTCGCCCACCGCGGGTCCGCGCACCCGGCCCAGGAGCACGGCGGCGGGCAGGGCGAGACCCGCGGCGAGGGCGATCAGCGGCTCCGGCGCGGCTCCCGCCTCGGCGGCGAGGAGCGCGAGGGCCCGGGCGACGGGGAGGACGACGACGAGGACGGTCATCGCGGCGAGGTAGCCCGCGTAGGCGCGCGGACTCGGCGGAGCCGCGGCGCGGTGCCGGTGCAGAGCCCGCACCTCGGCGACGCGAGCCCTCTCCGCGCGCGTCACGCCCGCTCCAGCTCGACGACCCGCGCGCCCAGACCCTGGATCAGCACAGGGCTGTGGGTCGCGACGACGAGTGCCCGGGACGCGGCTGCGCGCCGCAGGACTTCCGCCACCAGCGGCACCCGCTCGACGTCGAGCCGCTGCTCCGGCTCGTCGAGCAGCAGCACCGCCGAGGGCCGGGCCAGCACGAGCGCGAGGGAGAACAGCTGCGTCTGCCCGGAGGAGAGCTCGTGCGGGAAGCGGCGGGCGAGCGGAGCGAGCGCGAGCGCGTCGAGACCAGCCGCGGCCTCGCGGCGGGCGTCGGCGACCGGCGCGCCCCACGAGACGGCCACCATCGCGAGGTGCTCCTCGAGGGTCAGGTCCCGCTCGAAGGGAGGGGTGCCGATCAGGGCGGCGACGGCGCGGCGGTGGGCGGCGGACCGCTCCTCCGGGGCGCGCCCGGCCACCGCCACGACTCCCTCGCTCGGAGCGGTGAGGCCGGCGATCACCCGCAGGAGCGTGGTCTTGCCGGTGCCGTTGCGGCCCGTCACCGCGACGCGCTCCCCCGTCCCCGCCTCGAGCGAGCACGGCGCGAGCAGCTCGACGCCCGAGGCGCGGACCGCGACCCCGCGGACGGCGACCAGCGGGCCGGCGAGCGGCTCCGGCTCGCGGGGGCGTCGGGCGGCGAGGAGCGGCATGCCCTCCATCCTGCCAGCGGGCCCTCCCGCAGCGGCGACGGCCGCCGGAGCGGGACGGCGCTCCACCGGGGAGCGCCGCCCGGAGGACCTCAGACGGTGACCGGCTCCGGGAACAGCGAGTCCAGGAGCGACGCCACCCACTGGATGAGCGCCCGGTCGCCGAGCGGGACGCCGTCGAGCACGGGCATCGGCACGACGACCGCGTCGGCCTGCTGCAGGTACTTCGCGGTCGGGTACATCCGGCGCAGGCGCACCTGGATCGAGTCGGGCAGATGAGCGGGAGCCACGCGGACGTTCGAGCCCATCGCGACCACGTCGCTCAGGCCCGCCTTCTGCGCGCGCATGCGCAGCCTCGACACCAGGATGAGGTTCTCGACCGCCTCGGGCAGCTCGCCGTAGCGGTCGGTCAGCTCCTCGACCACGAGGTCGATGCTTCCCTCCTTCGCCGTCGGCGACGACGCGGCCGACAGCTTCTGGTACGCCTCCAGGCGCAGCCGCTCGCTGTCGACGTACTCCTCCGGGATGCGCGCGTCGACGGGCAGCTCGAGCCGCAGCTCTGTCTGCCCCTCGGCGACCTCGCCGCGGAAGGTGTCGACGGCCTCGCCGATCATCCGCAGGTAGAGGTCGAAGCCCACGCCCTGGATGTGCCCGGACTGCTCGCCGCCGAGGAGGTTGCCCGCACCGCGGATCTCGAGGTCCTTCAGCGCGATCTGCATGCCGCCGCCGAGGTCCGAGTTGGCGGCCAGCGTCTGCAGCCGGTCGTGCGCGGTCTCGCTCAGCGGCTTCGTCTCGTCGTAGAGGAGGTACGCGTAGGCGCGCTCGCGGCCGCGGCCGACCCGCCCGCGCAGCTGGTGCAGCTGCGAGAGACCGTACTTGTCGGCGCGGTCGACGATCAGGGTGTTGGCGTTCGGGATGTCGAGGCCGGTCTCGACGATCGTCGTCGACACCAGGACGTCGAACTTGCGCTCCCAGAAGTCGACGATGATCCGCTCGAGCTGCGACTCGCTGAGCTTGCCGTGCGCAACCGCGATCCGCGCCTCGGGCACCAGCTCGGCGAGCTGCGAGGCGACGCGGTTGATCGTCGAGACGCGGTTGTGCACGAAGAACACCTGGCCCTCGCGCAGGAGCTCCCGGCGGATCGCGGCCGACACCTGCTTCTCGGAGTAGGGGCCGACGAAGGTGAGGATCGGGTGGCGCTCCTCCGGCGGGGTCGCGAGGGTCGACATCTCGCGGATGCCGGTCACCGCCATCTCGAGCGTCCGCGGGATGGGCGTGGCGCTCATCGAGAGGATGTCGACGTTCTTCTTCAGCGCCTTGAGCTTGTCCTTGTGCTCGACGCCGAAGCGCTGCTCCTCGTCGATCACGAGCAGGCCGAGGTCCTTGAAGACGATGTTGTCGCTGAGGAGCCGGTGGGTCGCGATGACCATGTCGACGGTGCCGTCGGCCAGGCCCTCGATCGTCTCCTTCGACTCCTTCGCGCTCTGGAACCGGCTGAGCGCCCGCAGGTGGACGGGGAAGCCGGCGAAGCGCTCCTGGAACGTCTCGAGGTGCTGGCGGACGAGCAGCGTGGTCGGCACGAGCATCGCGACCTGCTTCCCGTCCTGGATCGCCTTGAACGCGGCGCGCACGGCGACCTCGGTCTTGCCGAAGCCGACGTCGCCCGAGAGCAGGCGGTCCATCGGGATCGGCCGCTCCATGTCGGCCTTGACCTCGTCGATGACGGTGAGCTGGTCGGGGGTCTCGGCGAACGGGAACGCCTCCTCCAGCTCGCGCTGCCAGGGGGTGTCCGGCGGGAACGCGTGCCCGCGGGAGGCCATCCGGGCGGAGTAGAGCTTCACGAGCTCGACCGCGATGTCGCGGACCGCGCGGCGGGCCTTGCTCTTGGCCTGCGCCCAGTCGCTCCCGCCCATCTTGCTCAGCGCCGGAGCCTCGCCGCCGACGTAGCGGGAGAGCAGGTCGAGCTGGTCCGTGGGGACGAGCAGCTTGTCGCCGGGGAAGCCGCGCTTGCTGGGGGCGTACTCGAGCACCAGGTACTCGCGGCGCGTCTTGATCGCGTTGCGGCCCCCGCTGGAGACCTCGCGCTGCGAGAGCTCCACGAACCGGCCGATGCCGTGGGTGGCGTGCACCACGAAGTCGCCGGGGGTGAGCTGCAGCGGGTCGACGACGTTCTTGCGGCGCGACGCGAGCTTCTTCACCGCGCGGGAGTCGTAGCCGACGGTGCGGCCGTAGAACTCCGTGTCGGTGACCAGGGCGAGCTTCGCCTCCTCCACCTCGAAGCCGTGATCGACGGAGGCCTGGACCACGTAGGCCAGACCCGTCTCGAGCCCGGCGGGGAGGTCGGCGACGATGCGGGCGGCGACCTCGTGCTCGGCGAGGACCTGGTCGGTGCGCTCGACCGTGCCGGTGCCGGGCGCGGTCAGGACCACGGTCCAGCCGTCGGCCAGGCGCGCGCGGACGTGGGCGAGGGCGCCCTCGACGCTCGCTCCGAATCCGGGGACCGGCTCGCCCTCGACGCGGACGGCGAGGATCTCGTCGATCCCGAGCTCCTCCGGCAGCACCTCGGCCTCGCCCGCGGCGGGGCCCTGGCGGAACGTGCTCATCGTCCACCAGGGGTGGTCGGGAGCGTCGGCGCCCGGGGCGCTGAGCTTCACGGAGTCGCGGAGCGCGCCGAGCGAGATGAACTCGCCCGAGGCGAGGTCGATGGGGGCCTCGGCGCCGGCGGTCGCCGCGCTCCAGGCCGCCTGCAGGAACTCGCGGTTCGTCTCGGCGAGGCTGATCGCCCGCGTCGCCACGCGCTCGGGGGCGAGGACCGCGACGGCCGCCCCCGCGGGCAGGTAGTGCGAGATCGGGACCAGCCGCTCCAGCAGCGCGGGGGCGAGCGACTCCATCCCCTCGACCGGGATGCCCTCGGCGATCTTCGCGAGCATCGCCGACAGGCTCGGGAACTCGTGCAGCATCTCGCGGGCCCGCTGCCGCACCGCCGGCACCAGCAGCAGCTCGCGGCTCGGCGGGAGGACCACCGAGTCGGCCTCGCCCGGGAGCGAGCGCTGATCGGCCACGGAGAAGCCGCGGATGGAGTCGACCTCGTCGCCGAAGAAGTCCACTCGGCTCGGATGCTCGGCCACCGCGGGGAAGACATCGAGGATGCCGCCGCGCACGGCGAACTCGCCGCGGCGCGTGACCATGTCGACCCGGGCGTAGGCCAGGTCGACCAGCTCGGAGGAGATGCGGCCGAGGTCGTAGCCGCGGGCGCCCTTCACGAGTCGGATCGGCTCGATGTCGGCGAGGTTGTCGGCGACCGGCTGCAGCGCCGCGCGCACGGAGGCGACCACCACGAGGGGCCGCTCGCCGGACCACTGCTTCATCCGCCGCAGCGCGTCCAGGCGCCGCCCCACGATCTCGGCGCTCGGGCTGAGGCGCTCGTGCGGCAGCGTCTCCCACGCGGGGAACTCGACGACGTCCGCGTCCGGCAGCATGCAGCCGAGGGAGGCGCGCACATTCTCGGAGTCGCGGCCCGTGGCCGTGACCACCAGCGCCGCCTGCGGGCGTCCCGCCTCCGCGCGCCTCTCGATCAGGCCCGCGAGCAGGGGGACCCGGAGGCCGTCGGCCACCGAGAAGTCGGCGTCCCGCACCGCGTACGCGAGAGCATCGTCGAACGTGGAGGCGCGCGACAGCGCCGAGATGATCTCGTTGAGGGGCACGGGTCCAGTTTACGGCCGCCCCGCGGACCGACCGCCGAGGGAGCCCCGAACCGTCGAGGGAGCCCGGGGCTGCGATCTCCCTCGCCGTCCGGGATCCCCTCGGCGGAGGGCGGGTCAGGCGCTGGTGTGGAACTTCAGCTGGGCGGCGGAGAGGCCGGAGTCGGCGATGAGCTCGACGGCGTCGGCGGCGTCCGAGACCAGGATCGGGAGCGCCTCGCGCTCCGGGCCGGCGAAGTCCTTCAGCACGAAGTCGGCGGCCTGCTGGCGGCCCGGCGGGCGGCCGATGCCGACACGCACGCGCAGGAACTCGGCTCCTCCGGTCGCCGCGAGGATGTCGCGGATGCCGTTGTGCCCTCCGTGACCGCCGCCCTGCTTGAGGCGCAGGGTGTCGAAGGGGATGTCGAGCTCGTCGTGCACGACGATCAGGTGCGCCGGGGCGACCGAGTAGAAGTCGAGCAGCTGCGCCGTCGGCCCGCCGGAGAGGTTCATGAAGCTGTTGGGCTTGCCCAGCACGAGCTTCGGCCCGCCCGGGCGGAGGAAGCCCTCGGCGACCACGGCGTTGGCGCGGTTGTGCCGGCGGAACGAGCCGCCGATCCGCGTCGCGAGCTCGTCGAGCACCATCTGACCGACGTTGTGCCGGTTGCGCGCGTACTGCGCGCCCGGGTTGCCCAGTCCGACGACCAGCCAGGTGTCACCCATGTCGTTCCTCTTCCTCGGGGGCGGCGGAGGGACTCCCCCGCCGGACGCGGAACGGGCCCGCCGCGGCTGCGAGCGGGCCCGTTCCCGGGGTGGTGCGGACTACTCCGCGGTCTCGGCGACGACGTCGCCCGAGGCCGGGGGCTCGTCGTCCTCGCCCAGGTCCTGCTCGACCTCGGCGGTGACGTTGACGATGAGGATCTCGGCGTCGGTGACCAGCGTGGCGCCCTCGGGGAGCGTGACGTCGGCAGCGGTGATCTGCGTGCCGGCCTCGAGGCCCTCGACGGAGACGACGATGTTCTGCGGGATGCGCGTGGCGTCGACCTCGAGCGAGAGGGTGTTCGACTCGATCGAGACGAGGGTGCCGGGAGCGGCGTCGCCCTCGACGTGCACGGGGATGTCCACCTCGACCTTCTCGCCCTTGTTGATGACGACGAGGTCGATGTGCTCGATGATCTGGCGCACCGGGTCGCGCTGGATGTCCTTCACCAGGGTGGTCTGCGCGGCGCCCTCGATGTCGAGCTCGAGGATCGCGTTCGCCTTGCGGGTAAGCAGGAGCACCTGGTGGCCCGGGAGGGTGAGGTGCTGGGGCTCGGTGCCGTGGCCGTAGAGGACCGCGGGGATCTTGTCCTGCGCGCGGATCTTGCGGGCGGCGCCCTTGCCGAACGAGGTGCGGACCTCGACAACGACCTTGTTGGTCAGTTCAGCCATGATGTTCTCCTTGGGCGGCGCGCACGCCACCGGATCGGGTCGTGGCCTGCGGCCACGGACGGTTTGTCGACTCGAACGCATGTCAGCGTGAGGAGAAGTCCGTGGCGCCCCGTGGGGGCCTCGCCTGCTTCCACCGCGTCGATCACGGATGCACGTGCATCCCTCGCCGAAGTTCAGCTGCCGATCCTACCCGGCATCGCGGCCGCCCGCCAGCAGGCGGTCGCGCCGCCGGACTCGGAGCCGGACGTCCAGGCGGACCGCCTACCGTGCGGGTATGACGAGCGACGACTTCGGCTCCTACGTCGAGAAGAACGGCTTCCACCGCGACACGAACTACATCCCGACGCGGATCACCGCCGACGGCCGCGACGGGTACCCGGTGGAGGCCGGGCGCTACCGCCTCGTCGTCTCCCGCGCCTGCCCGTGGGCGAACCGCGCCGTGATCGTGCGGCGCCTGCTCGGGCTCGAGGACGCCCTCTCGATGGGCATCTGCGGGCCCACCCACGACAAGCGCAGCTGGACCTTCGACCTCGATCCGGGCGGGGTCGACCCGGTGCTGGGCATCCCCCGCCTCCAGGACGCGTTCTTCGCCCGCTTCCCCGACTACCCGCGCGGGATCACCGTCCCGGCCCTCGTGGACATCCCGAGCGGCCAGGTCGTCACCAACGACTACCCGGTGATGACGCTCGACTTCTCCACCGAGTGGACCGCGTTCCACCGCGACGGCGCCCCCGACCTCTACCCCGAGGAGCACCGCGAGGAGATCGACGAGATCGCCGAGCTGGTTTTCCACGACGTGAACAACGGCGTCTACAAGTGCGGCTTCGCCGGCTCGCAGCGCTCCTACGAGCGGGCCTACGACCGCCTCTGGGCGCGGCTGGACTGGCTGGAGGAGCGGCTGAGCACCCGCCGCTACCTGGTCGGCGACACCATCACCGAGGCGGACGTGCGGCTCTTCACGACGCTCGCCCGCTTCGACGCCGTCTACTACAGCCACTTCAAGGCCAACCGGAACCTGCTGTCGGCGATGCCCGCGCTCTGGGGCTACGCCCGCGACCTCTTCGCCACTCCGGGGTTCGGCGACACGATCGACTTCACCCACATCAAGTCGCACTACTACGAGGTGCAGCGGGACATCAATCCGACCGGCGTCGTCCCCAAGGGCCCGGACCTCTCCGGCTGGCTCGTCCCCTCGCGCCGCGAGGAGCTCGGCGGCCGCCCGTTCGGCGACGGCACTCCCCCGCCGCCGCCGATCCCGTCGGAGCGCGTCCCCCTCGGCCACGGCGCCTGACCGGCTCCGGTCGCGGTCGTCGCGGCGCGCGCAAGACCGTGCGCGCGCCGCACGACCGATGTGCAGCCGGGAGACGGCTCGGACCCGGGCTCCCCGGAGCGACCCGGGGCTAGCCTGGGCTCGCCCCTGAACGCGAACGTCGAGGAGAACCGTGTCTGACAAGCCCACCGCCACAGCCAACATCGGAGTCGTCGGTCTGGCGGTGATGGGCTCGAACCTCGCCCGCAACCTCGCCAGCCGCGAGGGCAACACGGTCGCGGTGTTCAACCGCTCCTACGGCCGCACCGAGACCCTCATCACGGAGCACCCGGAGGCGGGCTTCGTCGCGTCCGAGACCATCGAGGACTTCGCCGCCTCGCTCGCCACCCCGCGCACCGCGATCATCATGGTCCAGGCCGGCCGCGGCACCGACGCCGTGATCGAGCAGCTGACGAAGGTCTTCGAGCCCGGCGACATCATCGTCGACGGCGGCAACGCGCTCTTCACCGACACCATGCGCCGCGAGAAGGCCGTCCGCGAGACCGGCATCCACTTCGTCGGCACCGGCATCTCCGGCGGCGAGGAGGGCGCGCTCAAGGGCCCGTCGATCATGCCCGGCGGCTCGGTCGAGTCCTACAGGACGCTCGGCCCGATCCTCTCGTCGATCGCCGCGGTCGCCGAGGGCGAGCCCTGCGTCACCCACATCGGCACCGACGGCGCCGGCCACTTCGTCAAGATGATCCACAACGGCATCGAGTACGCCGACATGCAGCTCATCGCCGAGGCGTACGACCTGCTCCGCACCGTCGGCGGACACGAGCCCGCGGCCATCGCCGAGGTCTTCGACGCCTGGAACAAGGGCGACCTCGAGTCGTACCTCATCGAGATCACCGCCGAGGTGCTCCGCCAGGTCGACGCCGACACCGGCAACCCCTTCATCGACGTCGTCCTCGACCAGGCCGGCTCGAAGGGCACCGGCGTCTGGACCGTGCAGAACGCGCTCGACCTCGGCGTCCCCGTCGGCGGCATCGCCGAGGCCGTCTTCGCCCGTGCCGTGTCCTCCCACCCCGAGCAGCGCGAGGCCGTGCAGGCCCGCGTCACCTCGCGCCCGACCCCGGTCGAGAAGTACGAGGGCTTCGAGGACGACGTGCGCGCCGCGCTCTACGCCTCCAAGGTCGTCGCCTACTCGCAGGGCTTCGACGCGATCATCGCCGGGGCCGAGAAGTACGGCTGGGAGATCGACAAGGGCGCGGTCGCCAAGATCTGGCGCGCGGGCTGCATCATCCGCGCCCAGTTCCTCAACCGCATCGTCGACGCCTACGACGAGAACGCCGGCATCACGACCCTCCTCGAGGACCCGTACTTCGCCGAGGCCGTCGCGAACGGCGAGGCCGCCTGGCGCCGCATCGTCTCGACCGCCGCGCTCTCGGGCGTGCCGATCCCCGGCTTCGGCGCCGCGCTGTCGTACTACGACTCGCTCGCCTCCAAGCGCCTCCCGGCCGCTCTCGTGCAGGGCCAGCGCGACTTCTTCGGAGCGCACACCTACAAGCGCGTCGACAAGGAGGGCACCTTCCACACGCTGTGGTCGGGTGACCGCACCGAGGTCGAGCAGGACCCGTCCACGCACTGACCTGCGTCGCACGAGGAAGGCGCCCCCGCCCGCAGGATCCACGGATCCTCGGGCGGGGGCGCCTTCCTCGTTGCGGAGAGAGCTCCCCTGTCGTCAGCGGAGCCGGGCGGTGGCGTCCGGCTCCCCGAGCGGGCGCTCGACGCCCGGGCCGGCTGACCCCTCAGGTCCGGAACGCCCGCGCGATCAGGAGCGCCGCGAGGAGCACCGCTGCGGCGGCCGCCGTGGCCGCCGGGACGGCGAGCAGGAGCAGCAGCGAGACCGCGGCCGACGCGAGGGCGGGCCCGCTCGCCCCGGCCGCTCCGTGGTCGAGGCGCCGCACGATGGTCGCCACCAGCAGAGCGGCCACGGCGAAGGCGAGCAGCGCGTCGGCGTCGAGGATCACGACCGCGAGCACGGCGACCAGGCAGAGGACGAGCTGGGCCGCCGCCGGCACGCCGGTCCTGCGGTTCCTGGTGGCGAGCACCGCCGGGATCTCCCCCGCGCCGGCGAGACGGACGAGGGCGCGCGCATCCCTCCTCCCGAGGTCGAGGAGCGCGAGCAGGACCGCGATCACCGCGGCGGCCCCGACGAGCCCGGACGCGGGCGTGCCCCGGGTGACAGCGCTCAGGGGGGTCTCCGAGGACGCGAGGACCTCGGGACCGGCCGCCAGGAGCAGACCGGTGCCGAGCGCGGCGGCGGCCGCCGTGGCGATCCCGATGCGCAGCAGGGCGGGGCGGAGAGCCGTCACCGCGCCGGAGCGGGAGGTCGGCAGGAGGATCAGGAGCAGGGCCGCGGCGGTGCCGGCTCCCAGCGGCCCTCCGTCGCGCAGCGGGTCGAGCGGCGCGGGGTCCGGAGGGGACACCAGCACGATCACGGCGGCGGCGGCCAGCAGGACGACGACCGCACCGACGAGGAGCAGGACCGGGCGAGCGGGGAGGCGCCCGCCGCGCAGGCCGAAGAGCGCGACGGCCACGAGCAGCAGGACGGCCAGGGGCCGGGCCGCTCCCCCGAGGACCGACTGGGCCGCGGTCAGGGCCAGCGCGGCCGAGGCGAAGGCGCGCCCGACGATCCCGAGCCACTCGGAGGAGGGGCCGTCGTGGACGGTGCGCCCGGCCTCGGCGACGGCGCTCAGGGCCGCGGCGGCCGCAGCGACGGCGAGCCCGAGGAGCAGCCACCAGCCCGCTGCGGCGGCGGCCGGCGACCAGACCAGGAAGACCGCCGCCAGGGCGAGGGTCGCATCCGAACGCTGGGGCACGGCCTCACCCTAGGCGGTGGAGCCGGGGCGGGACCCGGGTGCGCTGTGCAGGGCGCACCCGGGGCGCGGGGTCCTACGCGTCGCCGTCGAACATCGACGTCACGGAGCCGTCGTCGAAGACCTCGTGGATGGCGCGGGCCAGCAGCGGAGCGATGGGCAGGATCGTCAGGCGGTCCCACGTCTTCTCCGCCGGCAGCGGCAGGGTGTCGGTGACGACGACCGAGTCGATGAACTCGGAGCTCAGGAGCTCGACCGCCGGATCCGAGAAGACGGCGTGGGTGGCCGCGACGACCACGCCGATCGCGCCCGCCTTCTTCAGCGCCTCGGCCGCCTTCGCGATGGTGCGCCCGGTGTCGATGAGGTCGTCGACGAGGAGGCAGACGCGGCCCTTCACCTCGCCGACGATCTCGTGGACGGAGACCTGGTTGGCGACCTTCGGGTCGCGGCGCTTGTGGATGATCGCCAGCGGGACGCCGAGCTTGTCGCTCCAGATGTCGGCGACGCGGACGCGGCCCATGTCGGGCGAGACGATGGTGAGGGTCGAGGGGTCGAGCTTCTCGCGGAAGTGCTCGAGCAGCACCGGCATCGCGAAGAGGTGGTCGACGGGGCCGTCGAAGAAGCCCTGGATCTGCGCCGCGTGCAGGTCGACCGACATGATCCGGTCGGCTCCCGCCGCCTTGAAGAGGTCCGCGACGAGGCGGGCCGAGATCGGCTCGCGGCCGCGGCCCTTCTTGTCCTGGCGCGCGTAGGGGTAGAACGGGGCGACCACGGTGATCCGCTTGGCGGAGGCGCGCTTGAGCGCGTCGACCATGATCAGCTGCTCCATCAGCCACTCGTTGATCGGGGACGTGTGCGACTGGAGGACGAACACGTCGCCTCCGCGGACCGACTCGCCGTAGCGGACGTAGAGCTCGCCGTTGGCGAAGGTGCGCCCCTCGGTCGTGACGAGCTCGGTCCCGAGCTCGGCGGCGACCGCCTCCGCCAGTGCCGGATGCGCCCTCCCCGAGA
Organism: Rathayibacter sp. AY1E8; assembly: GCF_002931415.1. Classification (NCBI taxonomy): domain Bacteria; kingdom Bacillati; phylum Actinomycetota; class Actinomycetes; order Micrococcales; family Microbacteriaceae; genus Rathayibacter; species Rathayibacter sp. AY1E8. Next base: position 1,502 of record NZ_PSVI01000054.1, on the reverse strand, counting down.
CGAGGACCAGGCTCTTCTTGTTGCTGGCGGTGATGCCGGTCACTGTGCTCCGCTTCCTCCGGTGGGCGCCTGGTCGGATCCGGTGGGATCCGACGCCAGGGCCGCCTCGGCGGCGTCGGCCGCTGCGGTGCCCGGACGGTGGGTCTGCACCCACCCGGCCATGTTGCGCTGCGGAGCGACGGTGATCCCGAGGGCTCCGGCGGGGATGTCCTTGCGGATGACCGTGCCGGCGCCCGTGTACGCTCCGTCACCGATTCTAACGGGGGCGACGAAGACGTTGTGCGACCCCGCACGCACGTGCGAGCCCACCACGGAGGACGCCTTGCTCACCCCGTCGTAGTTGGCGAAGATCGAGCCGGCGCCGATGTTCGACTCCTCGCCGATGACCGCGTCGCCGACGTAGGAGAGGTGCGGGACCTTCGATCCCTCGCCGATCACGGCGTTCTTGGTCTCGACGTAGGTGCCGATCTTGCCGCGGGCGCCGAGCACGGTGCCGGGGCGGAGGAACGAGAACGGGCCGACCTGGGCCTTCGCGCCGATCACGGCGAGCGTCGCGTCGGAGCGCTTCACGACCGCGTCCTCGCCGACCTCGCAGGAGTCGAGCGTGGTGTCCGGGCCGATGACCGCGCCGGTGGCGATGACGGTCGGGCCCTTGATCTGCGTGCCCGGGAGGATCTCGACGTCCGGGGCGAGGACCGCGTCCACGTCGATCCAGGTGGTCGCCGGGTCCTGGATCGTGACGCCCTCGAGCTGCCAGCGGCGCACGATGCGCGCGTTGAGCTCGAGCGCCGCGTCGGCGAGCTGGGCGCGGTCGTTGATCCCGGCCACGAGCCAGCGGTCCTGCACAGGGACGGCCTCGATCGCGCGGCCGGCGGCCTTGAGCGCGGCGGCGGCGTCGGTGAGGTACTTCTCCCGCTGAGCGTTCTCGGTGCCGATCGCGCCGATGACCGAGCGGAGCGCGGCGGCGTCGAAGGCGTAGACGCCGGCGTTGATCTCGGTGAGGTCGAGCTCGTCGGGGCTGGCGTCCTTCTGCTCCACGATGGAGGCGAAGGCTCCGTCGGCGCCGCGGACGATCCGGCCGAAGCCGGTCGGGTCCTCGAGCACGCAGGAGAGCATGGTGAGCGCGTTCGCCGCGGCGAGGTGCTCGTCGAGCAGGCGGCGGAGGGTCGGCGCGTCCAGCAGCGGGACGTCGGCGCTCAGCACGACGACCGTGCCGGCGAAGGACTCCGGGAGCGCCGCGAGGCCCTGCTCGACCGCGCGGCCGGTGCCGGGCGTCTCGTCCTGGTCCACCACCAGCGCGGAGGGCGTGTGCTCGAGGACGGCCTCGGCGACCCGGTCGCGCTCGTGGCGCACCACGGTGACGACGTGCGCCGCGTCGAGCGAGGCGGCCGTGTCGAGCACGTGCCCGAGCAGCGGCCTCCCGGCGAGGCGGTGCAGGACCTTCGGGGTGCGGGACTTCATGCGGGTGCCCTGGCCTGCCGCCAGGATCACGACGGCGAGCG
>NZ_PSVI01000053.1:0-22495 GCF_002931415.1 Rathayibacter sp. AY1E8 | reverse complement strand
CCTCACTCCCGCGCACCTCGCCCTGCTCGCGGTCGCCGGGGTCGACGCGCTCGACGTCCGCCCCACCCGAGAGGAGGCGACCGCATGTACGAAGGCATCGTCCAGGAGCTGATCGACGAGCTCGGCCGGCTCCCCGGCATCGGTCCGAAGTCCGCCCAGCGCATCGCGTTCCACATCCTGCAGACCGAGACGTTCGACGTCACCCGGCTCGCCGAGATCCTGCTCGAGCTGCGCGGCCGTGTGCACTTCTGCGACATCTGCGGGAACGTGGCGGAGGAGGCGACCTGCGGGATCTGCCGCGATCCGCGCCGCAGCCGCGCCGTCATCTGCGTCGTGGAGGAGGCGAAGGACGTCCCGGCGATCGAGCGCACCCGCGAGTTCCGCGGGCTCTACCACGTGCTCGGCGGCGCGATCAGCCCGATCGACGGCATCGGCCCGGATCAGCTCCGCATCCGCCAGCTGCTGCAGCGGCTCGCGGACGGCGAGGTGCAGGAGGTCATCATCGCGACCGACCCGAACCTCGAGGGCGAGGCGACGGCGACCTACCTCTCGCGCATGCTCAGCACCCTCGGCATCCGCATCACCCGCCTGGCCTCCGGGCTGCCCGTCGGCGGAGACCTCGAGTACGCCGACGAGATCACCCTCGGCCGCGCCTTCGAGGGCCGCCGGCTCGTCGAGAACTGACGCGGCCGCCGGAGTCGCATGACCGCTCCGGCATGCGGTCGACCGGTAGACTCGCCCGTCGGGTCGCGACGGCGGTCCAGCCACCGACACGGGAGCAGCACGTGAGCCTGATCGTCCAGAAGTTCGGCGGGTCCTCCGTCGCCGACGCGGAGAGCATCAAGCGGGTCGCGAAGCGGATCGTCGCCACCAAGCAGGCGGGCAACGACGTGGTCGTCGCCGTCTCGGCCATGGGCGACACCACCGACGACCTGCTCGAACTCGCCCACCAGGTCACGCCCATCCCCGCCCCTCGCGAGCTCGACATGCTGCTCTCCTCGGGCGAGCGCATCTCGATGGCGCTGCTGGCGATGGCGATCAAGAGCATGGGCTTCGAGGCCCGCTCCTTCACCGGCAGCCAGGCCGGCATGATCACGGACGCGCAGCACGGCGCCGCCCGCATCGTCGACATCACCCCGGTCCGCCTCCGCGAGGCGCTCGACGAGAACGCCGTCGTCATCGTCGCGGGCTTCCAGGGCTTCAACCGCGACACGAAGGACATCACCACCCTCGGCCGCGGCGGCTCGGACACCACCGCCGTCGCGCTCGCCGCGGGACTCGGCGCCGACACCTGCGAGATCTACACCGACGTCGACGGCGTCTTCACCGCCGACCCGCGGGTCGTCAAGAAGGCACGCAAGCTCGACCGCATCACCAGCGAGGAGATGCTCGAGCTGGCCGCCGCGGGAGCGAAGGTGCTGCACATCCGCGCCGTCGAGTTCGCCCGCCGCCACGGAGTCACGCTCCACGTGCGCTCCTCCTTCAGCCCCAACGAGGGCACCATCGTCTACAACGCCGAGACCGCCGGCGCCGAGCAGAACGGACAAGCCGTGGAAGAGCCCATCATCGCCGGAGTCGCCGCCGACCTGAACGAGGCGAAGATCACCGTCGTCGGAGTCCCCGACATCCCGGGCAAGGCCGCGCAGATCTTCACGATCGTGGCCAAGACCGGCTCCAACATCGACATGATCGTGCAGAACGTGTCGGCTGCGGCCACCGCCCGCACCGACATCTCGTTCACCCTGCCCAAGGCCGACGGCCAGACGGTCCTCATGGCTCTCAACGCCGAGAAGGACGAGGTCGGCTTCGAGTCCCTGCAGTACGACGACCAGATCGCCAAGCTCGCGCTCGTGGGCGCCGGGATGCGCACCAACGCCGGCGTCTCCGCGAAGCTGTTCCGCTCCCTCTACGAGGCCGGGATCAACATCGAGATGATCTCCACGAGCGAGATCCGCATCTCGGTCGTCACCCGCGCCGACACCGTGAACGAGGCTCTGCGCGTCGTGCACACCGCCTTCGGGCTCGACGCCGAGGACGAGGCCGTCGTCTACGCCGGCACCGGCCGCTGACGGCCGGACACCCTCGCGATCCGGCCGTTCCTCCCGAGCGGCCGGACCGACCGGTACCCTCTCCCTCGATCCCCCCGCCACGAGCGGCCCGCGCGCCGCACGGACGAAAGAGCACAGCATGAGCAGCACCCCCCTCCACGTGGGCGTCGTCGGCGCGACCGGCCAGGTCGGGAAGGTGATGCGCCGCCTCCTCGAGGAGCGCGACTTCCCGATCGCGTCCATCCGCTTCTTCGCCACCGCCCGCTCGGCGGGCACGACGCTGCCGTTCCGCGGCGAGGACGTCGTGGTCGAGGACGTGGAGACCGCCGATCCGTCGGGGCTCGACATCGCCCTGTTCTCGGCCGGAGCCACGGGATCGCGCGCGCAGGCGCCCCGCTTCGCCGCGGCCGGCGTCACCGTGATCGACAACTCCAGCGCCTGGCGGATGGACCCCGAGGTCCCGCTGGTCGTCAGCGAGGTGAACCCCCACGCCATCGACCAGGCGGTCAAGGGCATCATCGCCAACCCCAACTGCACCACGATGGCCGCGATGCCGATCCTCAAGGTCCTCGACCGCGAGGCGGGGCTCACGCGCCTGATCGTCAGCACCTACCAGGCCGTGTCCGGCAGCGGACTGGCCGGAGCGAACGAGCTGGCCGGCCAGGTCCGCGCCGCCGTCGCCGACGAGCACCTGCTCGACCTGGTGCACGACGGCTCGGCGGTCGACTTCCCCGCGCCGGACAAGTACGTCGCCCCGATCGCCTTCGACGTCATCCCCTTCGCGGGGAGCCTGGTCGAGGACGGCTCGAACGAGACCGACGAGGAGAAGAAGCTCCGCAACGAGAGCCGCCGCATCCTCGAGCTCCCGGAGCTGCTGGTCTCGGGCACCTGCGTGCGCGTCCCCGTGTTCACCGGCCACTCGCTCTCCGTCAACGCCGAGTTCGCCTCCGCCCTCAGCCCCGAGCGTGCTCGCGAGCTGCTGGCCGACGCGCCCGGCGTCGTGCTGCGCGAGGTGCCGACTCCGCTGGAGGCCGCGGGCAAGGACCCGAGCTTCGTCGGCCGCATCCGCGCCGACGAGGGCGCCCCGGAGGGACGCGGCCTCGCGCTCTTCATCAGCAACGACAACCTCCGCAAGGGCGCGGCCCTGAACGCCGTGCAGATCGCCGAGCTCATCGCGGCGAAGCAGCCCGTCTCCTGACCGGCGTAGACGGGGCCGGCGCCGAGCGCTCCGGCCCCCTCCGGGTGGAAAAGCCGCGAATTTGATGGGGGAGCGGGTCCCCTCCCGGCCGCGGCGTCCGCGGGCGAGCGTAAACTCGACTCTCGTGAACTCCTCGGAACCGGTCGACGTCGCCCTCATCGGTGGGGGCATCATGAGCGCCACGCTCGGCGCACTCATCACCCAGCTGCAGCCCGACTGGACGATCGCCGCCTATGAGCGCCTCGGCGACGTGGCGCAGGAGTCGTCGAACCCGTGGAACAACGCGGGCACCGGTCACGCGGCCCTCTGCGAGCTGAACTACATGCCCGAGGCGGCCGACGGCTCCGTCGACCCGGCCAAGGCGATCCAGATCAACGAGCAGTTCCAGATCTCGCGCCAGTTCTGGTCGAGCCTGGTGGAGTCCGGCGACATCCGCGAGCCCTCCAGCTTCATCAACCCGGCGCCGCACATGACCTTCGTGCACGGCGAGGCCAACGTCGAGTACCTCCGGAAGCGCTACGAGGCGCTCAAGGACCAGCCGCTGTTCGCCGGCATCGAGTTCACCGAGAGCGTCAAGACCATCCACGAGTGGGCGCCCCTGCTGATGGAGCAGCGTCCCGCCGGCGGCGGCCCCTACGCGGCGACGCGCATGCCGGCCGGCACCGACGTCGACTTCGGCTCGCTGACCCACCAGCTGTTCGACCACGTCGTCGCCCACGGCGGCACGCTCGACACCGGCCGCGAGGTCACCGACATCACCCGGCAGAAGGACGGCACCTGGCGCCTCGACCTCAAGCAGGTCGTCGGAGGCACGCCCCAGTCGGTGACCGCCCGCTTCGTCTTCGTCGGCGCCGGCGGCGGTGCGTTGCACCTCCTGCAGAAGTCGGGCATCCCCGAGATCAAGGGCTTCGGAGGCTTCCCGATCTCGGGGCAGTTCCTCCGCACCGACAACCCCGAGCTGGTCGCCCGGCACAAGGCGAAGGTCTACGGCAAGGCCGCCGTCGGCGCGCCCCCGATGTCGGTGCCGCACCTCGATGCGCGCGTCGTCGACGGCGAGTCGTCCCTCCTCTTCGGCCCCTACGCGGGCTTCACGCCCAAGTTCCTGAAGCGGGGCTCGTGGCTCGACCTGCCCCTGTCGATCCGGCCGCACAACATCGGCCCGATGCTCGCGGTCGCCCGCGACAACCTCGACCTGATGAAGTACCTGATCGGCGAGGTGCTCGCCGGCCGTGGCAAGAAGATGAAGGCCCTGCGCGAGTTCCTGCCCACCGCCCGCGACGAGGACTGGTACCTGATCACCGCCGGCCAGCGCGTCCAGGTGATGAAGAAGGACGAGAAGAAGGGCGGCGTGCTGCAGTTCGGCACCGAGGTCATCACCGGAGGGGACGGCACGATCGCCGGCCTGCTCGGCGCCTCGCCCGGAGCCTCGACCGCCGTGCCGATCATGCTCGACATCGTGCAGAAGTGCTTCCCCGACCGGATGAAGGCCTGGGAGCCGCGGATCCGCGCGCTGGTGCCGAGCTACGGCTCGACCCTCAACGACGCGCCCGAGAAGGCCGAGCAGACGGTCACCGCGACCGCCGAGACGCTGGAGCTGTCCGCCTCGGTCTGATCGGCTGCGATCCGTTCGAACCTATGTTCTAATGGCTCCATGAGGTGGAGCGGGCAGTCGATCGGCACGGCCGACGAGGCCGCCCTGCCCGGCCTCGTCAAGCTCACCGACCTGGTGCGGACGGTGCGCACGCCGGAGTTCGAGGGCGTCACCTTCTACGAGGTGCTCGCGAAGTCGGCGCTCAACCGCGTGCACACCTCCTCGAAGATGCCGTTCGGCTGGAGCATCAACCCGATGCGCGGCTGCACCCACGCCTGCACCTACTGCTTCGCCCGGCCCACGCACGAGTACCTCGAGTTCGACGGCGGCCGCGACTTCGACTCGCAGATCGTCGTGAAGGTGAACGTCGCCGAGGTCCTCACCCGGGAGCTCGCGAAGCCGAGCTGGGAGCGGCACCCCGTGGCACTCGGCACCAACACCGATCCGTACCAGCGCGCCGAGGGCCGCTACCGGCTGATGCCGGGCATCATCGCCGCGCTCGCCGCCTCGGGCACCCCGATCTCGATCCTCACGAAGGGCTCGCTGCTGCGGCGAGACCTGCCGCTGCTCCGCGAGGCCGCCGAGCACGTCCCGGTCGACCTCGGAGTGTCGATCGCCGTCTACGACGAGGGCCTCCAGCGCTCCGTCGAGCCGGGTGCGCCGACCGCGGCGGCCAGGCTGGCGACGGTCACCGCGGCACGGGAGGCCGGCTTCGACTGCTCGGTGTTCCTGATGCCGATCCTGCCGTTCCTCACCGACACCCGGGCGCACCTCGACGAGTCGCTCCAAGCCTGCCGCGAGGCGGGCGCCAGCACGATCATGTACTCGACCCTCTACCTCAAGCCCGGGGTGAAGGAGTGGTTCCTGCAGTGGCTCGGGCAGGAGCACCCCGAGCTGGTCGACAAGTACCGAGCGCTCTACCCGGGCCGCGACGCCTACGCGCCTCTCGAGTACCGGCGCTGGCTCTCCGCGCGCATCCGCCCGCTGATGCGCGCGCACGGGCTCGAGCGCGGCGAGGAGGACCCGGCCACCGGCTCCGTCAAGTCCTCCGCCCTGAATTCGCTGGGGACGCTGCGGACCCTCGGCGGCGAGCGGCGCTCCCTCCAGCACGACGGGCTGCTGGTCGGGGAGCTCGGGCCGGAGCGCGCCGCGATCCTGCCCGGCGTCGGGCAGCCGACGCTGTTCTGAGCCGGGGGCGGGCCCGGCCGCGGCTAGGATCGTCCGCATGGTCACCCGCTCCGGTGAGCCCTCGGGCTCCTCCGCCCGGAGCGCCCGCGACGCGCCACCCCGTGCGGTCCGGCTCGGCCTGCTCGACCCGCGCGAGGACCTGCTCGCGGCGACGAGCGCGTGGATCCGCACCCACGCCCCGGACTTCGAGGTCGTCGTGGCCGCCTCCACCTGGCACGACCTGGTGACGAGCGATGTCTTCCCCACCCAGGTGGTCGTGATGGACGTCGAGCTGCGCGAGCCGATCTCGATCGAGGCGCGGATCCGGACCTGCCGGGCGGCGGGAGCCGCGGTCGTGGCGCTCTCCGCGAGCGAGGACGACGAGGTCCGCGAGCGCGCCCTGAAGGCCGGAGCCGTGCGGCACCTGGCGAAGTCGCGCCCGCTCGCTGAGGTGATGGAGCAGACCCGCGCCGCTCTCGAGATGCGCTCGGCCGACGTCTCGTCCGCGCAGTGGCGGCCCCTGCCGTCCGGAGTCGCGGCGCAGCAGCGCCCACGGCTCAGCGCCGGCGAGCTGGAGGCGCTGCGCCTCTACGCGTCCGGATCGAGCACCCCCGAGGTCGCCGCCAAGATGAACGTGCAGTTCGAGACCGCGAAGACCTACCTGCAGCGAGTGCGCCGCAAGTACGTCGCGGTCGGCAGGCCCGCGAGCCGCCGGGCCGACCTGATCCGCCGCGCCGGCGAGGACGGGTTCCTCCCGTGACCGGCCCCTGCTCACCCCGGGGGCCCCGCCCCCGGACCCGCCCCGAGGAGACCTGATGGCCAAGCTGTACTTCCGCTACGGAGCGATGAACAGCGGGAAGAGCACGTCGCTCCTGCAGGCCGCGCACAACTACGAGGAGCGCGGGCACCGGGTGCTGCTGGCCAAGCCGGCCGTCGACACGAAGGGCGAGGAGCTGATCGTGTCGCGGCTCGGCGTGACCCGTCCGGTGGACATCCTGTTCGAACCCGACGGGGACCCGGTGGCCGTCTTCACCGCCGCCCGGGCCCGCGTGCTGGCCGAGTCGAAGCGCGACGTGAGTGCTCTGCTCGTCGACGAGGCGCAGTTCCTGCCGGAGTCGCACGTCGACGATCTGCTCCGGATCGCCATCCTCGAGAACGTGCCCGTCCTGGCGTACGGCATCCGCACGGACTTCCGCACCGCCGCGTTCCCGGGAAGCAGGCGGCTCCTGGAGATCGCCCACAGCCTCGAGGAGCTGAAGACGATCTGCCGGTGCGGGCGCAAAGCGATCTTCAACGGGCGCGTCGTGGACGGCCGCTTCGTGTTCGACGGCGATCAGGTCGCGATCGACGGAACGGCGGTCACCTACGAGTCGCTGTGCGGCGCGTGCTACCTCCAGGAGAGCCGCGGCCGGCTCCGCGGGTGACCGGTCGAGCGTTCCTCACCGGCGCGACACCCCTCCGAAACGAGGAAGTGGGTAGCCTGACGACGTGACAACACCGGAAACGGAATTACGCCTTTCGAAGCAGCAGGAAAGGTCGGGGGAAACGATGACGGCGCAAGGGGCACCGCTGAGGCGTCGGCCGTCGTGGGAGCAGGACTACCGGCGACGGCTGCTCATCACGGACGTCGTCGCGATCGTCCTCTCCGTCTTCGGCACGCAGCTCTTCTGGTTCGACCTGAACCTGAACTCGGACCTGGGGTTTAAGAACCCCGCCGACATCGCGGTCAGCTACACCTGGGTGTCCGTCGCCCTGTCGGTCGGCTGGCTCCTCGCCCTCCAGGTCTTCGACACGCGCGACCGCCGGATCGTCGGCACCGGCTACGTCGAGTACCGCCGCGTCGTCGACGCCTCCATCTGGCTCTTCGGCATCGTCGCGATCATCGCCTACCTGCTCCAGATCCTGCTCGCGCGCGGCTACATCATCACGGCGTTCCCCGCCGGGATCGTGCTGATCTGCGTCGGCCGCCTGGTCTGGCGCTCCTGGCTCACCCGGCAGCGCCGGGCGGGCCGCTTCTCGAGCCAGGTCGTGCTCCTCGGCTCCCGCGCGAGCGTCCTGCACACCGCACGCGAGTTGCGCCGCGGCACCGAGGCCGGCTACAAGCTCGTCGGCGCCGTCTCGACCTCGGTCGGCGGTGCGGACGCGCTGCGGAGCGAGCAGGAGCTCTCGGGCCTCGCGGTCCACGGGTTCACCGGGATCGACGGCGTCCGCGCCGTGATGGACGCCACTGGCGCCGACACGGTGGTCGTCACGAGCTCCGACGAGCTGGCGCCGCAGCGGATCCGCGAGCTGAGCTGGACGCTCGAGCCCGGGCGCGAGCACCTCGTCGTGGCGCCGAGCCTCACCGACATCGGCGGTCCGCGCATCCACACCCGCCCCGTCGCGGGCCTTCCGCTGATCCACGTCGAGACCCCGCGCTTCGACGGCCGCCAGCGGTTCGCCAAGCGCCTCTTCGACATCCTCGCGTCGACCATGCTGATCATCCTCAGCGCGCCGGTGCTCGTCGTCGTCGCCGTGCTGGTCAAGGTCACCAGCCCCGGGCCCGTGCTCTTCCGGCAGGAGCGCATCGGTCTGAACGGCGCGACCTTCGAGATGCTGAAGTTCCGCTCGATGGTCGTCGACGCGGAGGCGCGACTGGCGGCTCTCGCGTCGCAGCAGCGTGCGGAGGGGAACTCGATCCTCTTCAAGATGGCGAAGGACCCGCGCGTCACCCGGGTGGGCGCGATCCTCCGGCGCTTCAGCCTCGACGAGCTGCCCCAGTTCCTGAACGTCTTCCGCGGCGACATGTCCCTGATCGGCCCCCGCCCGCCGCTGGCCCGCGAGGTCGAGCAGTACGAGGAGCACGTGCACCGCCGCTTCCTGATGAAGCCGGGCATCACCGGGCTCTGGCAGGTCAGCGGACGCTCGAACCTCTCGTGGGAGGACACCGTCCGCCTCGACCTGTACTACGTCGAGAACTGGTCGATGACCGGCGACATCGTCATCCTCTTCAAGACCGCGCGCGCCGTCCTCGCCCGCGACGGGGCGTACTGATCGCCGGGGGGAGGGGCGCCGAGCCCCGCACCCTGTCCGTCTCGGTCCTCGAGACCCCGTTCCGCGTGGTCTTCGGACGCGGCGTCGGCGACGAGGACGCGGCGCGGATCGCCGACAGCTGGGCCGCCTGCGCGTCCGAGCCCGACGCGGGAGCACGCGACGTCCTCGCCGAGGTGGGGCACGATCCCTCCGTCCCGGTCGACGGCTCGCCCCGGGTCTCGAGCGCCACGCTCGCGCAGCTCGAGGAGTCCCTGACCTCGACCCTGACCCTCGAGGCGATCGGCGCCCGGCGCGCCGACCTGCTGATGCTCCACGCCTGCGGGATCTCCGACGAGTCCGGCCGCGTGCTGGCCTTCGTCGCCGCCTCCGGGACCGGCAAGACCACCATCGCCCGGACGCTCGGGTCCCGCTTCGGCTACGTCACCGACGAGACGGTCGGCGTGACCCCGGAGGGGCGCGTCCTGCCCTATCCCAAGCCGCTGTCGGTGAAGCCGCTGACCGGATCGGCGCCGAAGGCGCAGCTGGCCCCCGGGTCGCTCGCCCTCCGACCGGTCCCGGAGGCGCCCCTGCGTCTGGCGGGCGTCCTCCTGCTCGAGCGCCGCGACGGCGTCGGGACGCCCTTCCTCGAGCACGTCGACCCGGTCGACGCGATCGAGGATCTGGTGCCGCAGACCTCGTACCTCTCGGCCCGACCGCGGCCGATCGCCGATCTCGTCCGCACCCTCTCGGCGCTGGGCGGCGTCCGGCGACTGGTCTACTCCGAGGCCGCGAGCGTGGTGCACCTGGTCGAGGAGGTCTTCGCGTCCCTCGGCGCCGAGGCCCCGTCCGCCTGGTCCGACGTGGTCTCCGTGCAGCTCGACCCTGTGGGCGAGGCCCTGCCCGGCACCGTCCTGCGCACCCCTGCGGACGACGCGGTGGAGCTCGCCGACGGCCAGCTGCTCGTGTTCTGCGGCGGCACCCTCGTGCGCCTGTCCGGCATCGGCCCGACGATCTGGCGCCACGCCGGCCGGGGCTCCGATCTGCCCGGTCTCGTCGCCGCGGTGCTCGAGGAGGCGGGCCCGCCGCCCGCCGGCGTCGATGCGGAGGCGGTCGTCGAGTCGGCGGTCGTCGAGCTCGAGGGCCTCGGAGTGATCACGAGAGGGACTCCGCCGGAGCCCACCCCCGACAGGTGGCACGGTTGACGCGCCTGGCGCCGAGGGCGCGGAAGCGCTGTGTCAGAATTCGGAAGAACCCGTCGCCGGCGCCCGCCGCGTGATCCGTACCAGCGAAGGAAATCTGACTCTGTGGAACTTCGAGACGTCCTCCGGCTGCTGCGCGACCACTGGATCCCGATCGTCGCGGCGATCCTCCTCGGCACTCTCGTCGCCTTCGGCTGGTCGCTGACGCAGAAGCCGCGGTACGTCGCCGACTCGCAGGGCCTGGTCTCCGTCGCCACCACCGGTGCCGACGACAGCCAGGCGATCTACACGCAGCAGATCGCGCAGTCCGTCGCCAAGTCGAGCCTCGCCACGTACGTCCCGATCGCCACCTCGCGCGACGTGGCGCAGATCGCGATCGACAGCCTCGGCCTCGACGTCTCGCCCGCCACGCTGATCTCGGCGATCACGGTGCAGGCCGACACGGTCGCCCCGGTGATGAAAGTCAGCGCCACCGCCTCCACCCCCGAGGGCGCGCAGAAGCTCGCCGACGCCTGGGTCGCGGCCATCGCCACCAAGGTGCAGCAGGTCAACCAGGAGACGGGCGTCGGCGACACGGTCTCCCTCACCGTTCTGCAGGCCGCGGCGCTCCCGTCCTCGCCGGCGTTCCCGAACCTGCGCCTCGTCCTCGCGGTCGGCGCGCTCGCGGGCCTCGTCCTCGGTCTCGTCTACGCGTTCGTCCGCAACACGCTGGACCGGCGCATCCGCACCGCCGAGATGGTCGAGCGCCTGTTCGACCTCCCCGTGGTCGGCACCCTCCCCGTCGACAAGCGCCTCAGCGAGACCAACCGCATCGTCCCCGAGGCCGACACGACCGACTACATCAAGGCCGACGGCAAGCACGCACTCGCCGAGGCGCTGCGCGAGCTCCGCACGAACCTGCAGTTCATGAACATCGACAGCCCGCCGCGCATCATCGTCGTGACGAGCCCGCTGCCCTCGGACGGCAAGTCGACGGTGACCGCGAACCTCGCGGTGACGCTTGCCGCCTCCGGCCAGCGGACCGTCGTCGTCGATGGCGACCTCCGCAAGCCCACCGTCGCCAAGTCGTTCGGCCTCGTTCCCGGCGTCGGCCTGACCGACCTGCTGATCGGCAAGGCGGAACTGCAGGACGTCCTGCAGCCGTGGGGCCCGTCCGGCAACCTCTGGGTGCTCGGAGCCGGGTCGATCCCGCCGAACCCGTCCGAGCTGCTCGGCTCCAACGGCATGGACATCCTCCTGCACGAGATCGCTCGCGAGGCCATCGTGATCGTCGATGCGCCGCCGCTCCTGCCCGTCACGGACGGCGCCATCCTCACCGCCCGCACCGACGGCGCGCTCGTGGTCATCTCCGCGGGCAGGACGACGACCGACGAGCTGGGCAAGGCGATCCAGAACATCGAGCGGGTCAGCGGCCACACCCTCGGCGTGATCCTCAACCGCGTGCCCGCGCGCGGCCAGGTCGGCCGGGGCTACGGCTACTACTACACGAGCTACTACGGCTCCGAGCGATCGGGTGCCCGCCCGGACACGGCCGTCGAGCCCGAGCCCGCGTCGACCTCGGCCTGAGCGCCCCGCGATGATCTTCCCGGGAGACGACTCCGCCCGCCCCGCCCGCCGGAGCTGGCGACCGGACGAACCGGTCGCCGCCTCCGCCGCCCCCGTCTTCACCGTGCTCTCGGTCTGCACCGGCAACATCTGCCGGTCGCCGATGGCGGAGCAGCTGCTGCGCGCCGCACTCGCCGACGCGACATCACCCGCGGGAGGTCCGCTCTTCGCGTTCACGAGCGCCGGAGTGAGGACGCGCGACGGACTGCCGATGGACCCGGTCTCGGCCCGCTTCTCGGCTCAGCACGGGGGAGACCCGGCCGCGCACACGAGCGCGGTGCTCGGCGACGCGATCGTCGGCGACGCCGACCTCCTGCTCACGATGACGCGCGACCACCTGGTCGACGCCTCCCGGCGCTTCCCGTCGCTCCTCCTCCGCGGCTTCACGCTGCTCGAGTTCGCCCGCGTGCTGCCGTTCGTGCTGCGGGAGGTGCCGCTGCCGACGGTCGAGGACCCCGCCGCGCGGCTCCGCGCCGTCGTGCGGCTCGCCGCCGCCCACCGCGGGCGCGCCCCGCGGGGCGAGGGCGGCGACGACATCGAGGACCCGATCGGCCGCAGCGAGGCCGTGCACGAGCGCGTGGCGGCGCAGATCGCGGCGGCTGTCGCCGACGTCTCCCGCGATCTGAGAGCATTGGCGCGGCGGTAGTCGCGCGTCCGCGGGCGCGCTGACGCCTCGCCGCATCGCATCGCTCCTCCTCACCGTCGCGACCGCGACACGAACCCGCCACGATTCGGAGAACCCCTGTGAAGCTTTCTGTCATCGGCTGCGGCTACCTCGGTGCCGTCCACGCTGCCGCCATGGCCGAGCTCGGCCACGACGTCATCGGCATCGACGTCGACCAGAAGAAGATCGACGCCCTGGCCGCCGGCACCGCGCCGTTCTTCGAGCCCGGCCTCCCGGAGCTGCTGTCCTCCGGCGTCGCCTCCGGGCGCCTGCGCTTCTCGACCGACATGGCCGACGCCGCCGGTGCGGCCGTGCACTTCGTCGCCGTCGGCACCCCGCAGAAGCCGGGCGAGAACGCCGCGGACATGACCTACGTCGACTCGGCGATCGACGGTCTCCTGCCCTACCTCGAGGCGGACTCCCTCGTCGTCGGCAAGTCGACCGTCCCCGTCGGCACCGCCGCCCGCCTGGCCGACCGCATCGCCTCCTCCGGTGCGACCCTCGCCTGGAACCCCGAGTTCCTCCGCGAGGGCTTCGCGGTCAAGGACACGATCAGCCCCGACCGGCTCGTCTACGGCGTGCCCGCGGGCGAGGCCGGAGCAGCGGCGAAGGCGACCCTCGACGAGGTCTACGCAACGGCGCTCGCGGCCGAGACCCCGCTCGTGGTCACCGACTACGCCACCGCCGAGCTGGTGAAGGTCTCGGCCAACGCCTTCCTCGCGACCAAGATCTCGTTCATCAACGCGATCGCCGAGATCGCGGAGGTCACCGGCGCGGACGTCACGCAGCTCGCCGACGCGATCGGCTACGACGTGCGGATCGGCCGCCGCTTCCTGAACGCGGGCATCGGCTTCGGAGGCGGCTGCCTCCCGAAGGACATCCGCGCCTTCTCTGCCCGCGCCGACGAGCTCGGCGTCGGCGAGTCCGTCGCCTTCCTCAAAGAGGTCGACGCGATCAACCTGCGTCGCCGTCAGCGCGTCGTCGACCTCGTCACCGAGGGCCTGGGCGGCTCCGTCGAGGGCCGCCGCATCGCGGTGCTCGGTCTGGCGTTCAAGCCGGAGTCGGACGACATCCGCGACTCGCCGTCGCTCGACGTCGCCGCTCGCCTGCACGACCTCGGTGCGACCGTGGTCGCGACCGACCCCGAGGCGATCGAGAACTCGCGCCGCCGCTACCCCGAGATCACCTACACGACCGACGTCGACGAGGCGCTGGCCGGTGCCGACGCCGTGGTCGTCGTGACGGAGTGGAAGCAGTTCCGCGCCCTCGACCCCGCGGCCACGGCGGCGAAGGTGGCCAACACCTTCCTCGTCGACGGTCGCAACTGCCTCGACCCCGCCGCCTGGCGTGCTGCCGGCTGGGAGTACCGCGGCCTCGGCCGCTGACGCGGCGGAGCCGTCGTCTCAGCGGACGCGGCTCGGCTGATCCGCCACCACGCCGGAGGTGCCGCGGAGGGGGATGTGCGCGAAGGCGTCGTCCCACTCCGCCGCCCTCCGGCGTCGTCGTGCGCGGACGACCATCCGGAGCAGGACGCCGGCGACCGCGCCGAGAAGCGCGCCGGAGGTGTTCATCACGACGTCGTCGACGGTCGCGAAGCGCGCCGAGAGGAAGAGCAGCTGGCCCGCCTCGATCAGCGAGCTCACGACGGCGCCGACGGCCACAGCGACCCACGCCCTCCGGAGCCGCAGGTTGAGGGCCAGGAGCAGCCCCAGGGGCACGAACAGGGCGATGTTGGCGGTCGACTCGATGAACGCGTAGTCGACCATCGGGAGGCCGTGCCGGGCGAACCAGGAGGTCACTCGGCCGAGATCCCCCCGCACTCCCGCATCGACGGGCGTCGGCCAGAAGGCGATCGCTGCGAGCGCGACCACGTAGGGCACGCCGATGGCGAGGGTGAGGCGGGTGAGCGACCGGGTCACGGTGCTCCTCTCGTCGGTCGTCGGGCGGGGGCGGCGACGACGGCGGAAGAACAGTCTCGCTCCCGGCTGCTGGGATCGGGCCGGGAGGCGCGGGGGAGTGGGCTGGAGGCACGCCCGTGCGCAGGACGCTCGGGACGCCGACAGGGGTGCTCGAGCCGGAGAGCGCGGGGCGGTGATCGCGCCGGCTCCGTCGTCGACCAGGCTCCGGCCCGGGCGAGCATCCGCCTGCGGGCGAGCCCCGCCACAGCAGAATTCCGAGAACGCGCCGGGAACGACGAAGCCCGGCCGGATCATCGATCCTGGCCGGGCTTCTCACCGGTCGGGGTAGCGGGATTCGAACCCACGACCTCCTCGTCCCGAACGAGGCGCGCTACCAAGCTGCGCCACACCCCGGTGTGCTCATCACGGAGAACCGCTCACGAGCCTCGACAATAGTAGCCGATTTCCGGACCGCCGTCGGACACCCCTCGTCAGGCCGCCGGAGTGAGCGTGACGAGGGTCACCTCGGGCCGGCAGGCGAAGCGCACCGGTGCGTAGATCGAGGTGCCGACTCCGGCGGACACGTTGAGGTACGAGCTGCGCAGTCCGTTGTCCCACGTCGTCGAGCCGGCGACCTTGTCGCGCGGGATGTCGCAGTTGGTGACGAGGGCGCCGAAGCCCGGGACGCAGACCTGCCCGCCGTGCGTGTGCCCGGCGAGGATCACCTCGGCGCCGCGGGCGACGAAGTCGTCGAGGATGCGCTGGTAGGGCGCGTGCGCCACGCCGATGCTGACCCCGGCCGGTCCGTCCTCCGCGCCGCGCAGCTCGTCCACGGCTCCGGCGACGAGGTCGATGCGGTCGAGGCCGATGTGCGGGTCGTCGACGCCGAAGAACTCGATGCGCGTCCCCTTCACCGTGATGCTCTCGGCGCGGTTGTTGAGGTCCACCCACCCGAGCCCGTCCGAGAAGAAGCCGGTCAGCCCGTCGGTGTCGAGATCGGCCTCGTGCTGCTTGGGGTTCTTGGAGGGGCCGACGAAGTAGCGGAGCGGGTTCTTGATCCGAGGGCCGAAGTAGTCGTTGGATCCGTTGACGAAGGCGCCGGGGATCCCGGCGAAGGGCTCCAGGGCCCGGCG
The DNA here is from genome assembly GCF_002931415.1 of Rathayibacter sp. AY1E8. Taxonomy (NCBI): domain Bacteria; kingdom Bacillati; phylum Actinomycetota; class Actinomycetes; order Micrococcales; family Microbacteriaceae; genus Rathayibacter; species Rathayibacter sp. AY1E8. The sequence goes on along the minus strand of NZ_PSVI01000053.1, from coordinate 6,980 downwards.
GATGCCGAGCACGCCGTCGCGGTGGCCGAGGTTGTCGCCGGTGTCGACCACGACGTCGGGCGCCAGGGCGAGGAGCGAGCGGATCCACTCCTGCTTCTTCGTCTGCCACGGGGCCATGTGCAGGTCCGACACGTGCAGGACGCGGATCGGCTCGGAACCGGCGGGCAGCACCGGGAACGACGTGCGCCGGACGGTGAACAGCGTCCGCTCGACGCCGATGCCCCAGGCCGCGGCGACGGCTCCGGCCGCGGCGACGGTCGCGAGGGCGGTGGTGAGGGGGCGACGGGTGCGTCCGGTCATGGGTCCTTCTCTCGCACGTCGGCCGCGAGCGCGGCCGCGTTCATTCTGCCGGACGCTCCCTCGGGAGCAGCCGGGGGTGCAGGGGCTCAGCCCGCGCGGGGCGGGGCGCCCGGTCCGGCGCTGATCTGCAGGGTGATCTCCGCGCCCCGGGAGACGCGCGACCCGGCGGGCGGGTTCGTCTGCGCGACCGTCCCTGCCGGGCGGTCGGAGGGGACCGGAGAAGTGTCGACGCGGACCGTGAAGCCGACGGAGCGCAGGCGTGCGGCCGCCGCAGAGGGGCTCTGGCCGGTGACCTGGGGCACGGCCTCCTGCGGAGCGTCGAGGAGCGAGCGGACGGGAGCCGGGAACGCCGTCCCACCGTACTTCGCGTCGGCGACGCGCATGATGCGCGGCCAGATCTGGTGGCGCACCTGACCGGCGTTCACCCGGTTGAGACTGAATCCGCGCATGGAGGTGAAGCCGGTCACGTTGCCGACCCAGGTGGCGGTGGCGACCTCGGTGCTCGCGCCGACCATCCACGTGTGCAGCGCGTCGTCCGTGGTGCCGGTCTTGCCGATGTGCGGCACCCCGGTGCGGGGGTTGGAGGGGGCGCCGGTGCCGCCCGTCACCACTTGCTGCAGGGCGTAGCCGGCGGTCGCGGCAACCTCCTCGGACATCCCCTGGCTGCACTCGGAGGCGGGCGGCGCGACGTCCGCGCCCGTGCGGTCGACGATCCGGTCGATCGCGATGGGCGTGCAGACGGTGCCCTTGTTCGCGAAGCCGGCGAAGGCCGTGGCCATCGTGAGCGGAGCGATCTCGTTGGTGCCGAGGATGGTCGGCGCGAGCTTCTGCAGCTCGGTCCCGTCGGCACGGTGCACGCCCATCGCCAGCGCCGTGTTGCGGATGCCGCAGAGGTCCAGCTGCTGGGCCATGGCGGCGAACGAGGTGTTGATCGAGCCGGTCGTGGCCTGCAGGGCCGTGGTCACTCCTCCGTTGCCGCCCTCGTCGTTCCCGGGGTTCCAGGACTCGCCGTAGTAGACGCCGTCGGGCTCGCAGCTGTCACGGAAGGTCGTGTAGGCGCGGCGGGTGCCGTCGACGCTCTCGCCGAGCGAGTGCCCCTCCTGCAGCCACTCCGCGAGGGTGAACACCTTGTAGGTCGAGCCGACCTGGAATCCCGAGGAGCCGCCGTACCCGAAGTCGGTGTTGTAGTTGACGCTCGTGTAGTTGGGGCCCGTCAGGTCCGGATCGTTGGAGTAGTCCTTGTTCTGGGTCATCGCGAGGATGCGGCCGGTGCCGACCTCGACCGAGACGCTCGCGCTGCCGATGTTCACGTTCGCCATCGACTTGGGCACCCAGTCGTCGGTGGCCGAGACGGCGGCCTGCTGCAGGTCGGAGTCGAGGGTCGTGTAGATCCGGTAGCCGCCGCGCTTGAACGTGGCGTCGCGCTCGTCCTGGCTCGCACCGAACGCGTCGTCGTTCTTGATGACCCAGGTGACGTAGTCGCAGAAGAAGGCCGCGACTCCGGCCGTCTGGCAGCCGGTGCTCGGCTCGGTGATGTTCGGCGTCACGGGCTCGGCGACGGCCGCTTGCGCCTGCTCGGACGTCACCTTCGACTCGAGGTCCATGCGGGTCACGATGTAGTCGCGCCGGTCCCGGGTCTGCGGGTAGCCCTCCGCGGCGGGGTTCGCCGGGTCGCCGGGCCGGTCGAACCGGAACTTCTCGGGGTTGTTCACGATCGCGACGAGCGCGGCGGACTGCGCGAGCGAGAGGTCCTTCGCGCTCACTCCGAAGTAGTAGCGGGCGGCCGCCTCGACGCCGTAGACGGTGCCGCCGAACAGGGCGATGTTGAGGTAGCCCAGCAGGATGTCGTTCTTCGGGTACTCCTTCTCGAGCCCGATGGCGAGCCGCATCTCGGCGACCTTGCGCTCCGGAGTGGTCTCCGTGGCCTCGCGGTAGGCCGCGTCGCGCTCGATCGGATCGCTGAGCGCCTCCGCCTTCTGCACGAGCACGTTCTTGACGTACTGCTGCGTGATGGAGGAGCCGCCCTGGACGTCCCCGCCCATGGCCGTCGTCGCAGCCGCGCGGACGGTGCCGAGCAGATCGATGCCGCCGTGCTCGTAGAAGCGGGGGTCCTCGGAGGCGACCACGGCGTCCTTCACGAACGGCGAGATCTCGTCCCAGCCCACCTCGACGCGGTTCTGGGCGTAGAAGGAGGCGAGCAGCACGTCGCCGCCGGAGGAGTCCTTCGCGTACACGTCGCTCTTCTCGGCGAGCGTGCCGATCTCGAGGTACTCGGGGAGGTTGTCGAACATCTCCACCGTGTTGCCGGCGGCCATGCCGCTCAGCGCGATCGCTGGCGTCACCGAGGCGGCCACCAGGACTCCCGCGACGACGCTCATGGCGACGATGCCGATCAGACCGCCGACGGCGCCCCCGATGGTCTTCACGACTCTGGTCCCGCCCTGCCCCGACATAGAATCAGCGTAGTCGCCGCGCTCGGACGAGCCGCGGCGCTCATCCCGCCGACGCGCGGCGCTCAGCAGTCGTCCCGCACCGGCCGCACCCGAGGAGAGCCATGTCCGTCCCGCGCTGGGAGTACATCACCACCCCGCTGATGATCCACAACACCACGGCGATCCTGAACACCTGGGGATCCGAGGGCTGGGAGCTGGTCCAGATCGTGACCGGTCCCGAGGGCGGCCTCGTCGCGTACCTCAAGCGCCCCGTCGCCGAGGCCGGCGCGTGATCGCCGAGCGCCTCGCGGAGCTCGGCGTCGAGCTGCCCGCGGTCGCGGTCCCCGCCGGCGCCTACGTCCCCGCCGTCGTGCACGGCGGCCTCGTCTACACGGCGGGGCAGATCCCCTTCGTCGACGGCGCTCTGCCGCTGGTCGGCAAGGTCGGCGACGAGGTGTCGCCCGAGCAGGCGAAGGACCTGGCCCGCACCTGCGCCCTCAACGCGCTCGCGGCCGTCGCCGACGCGATCGGATCGCTCGACCGGGTGACGCGGATCGTGAAGCTCACCGGCTTCGTCGCGTCCGCCTCCGGCTTCACCGGGCAGCCCGGCGTGATCAACGGCGCCTCGGAGCTGCTCGGCGACGTGTTCGGCGAGCCCGGCCGTCACGCGCGCTCGGCCGTCGGAGTGGCGGAGCTGCCCCTCGGCGCTCCCGTCGAGGTCGAGCTGATCGTCGCCTTCGACTGACGCACCGCCCCCTCCGGCCCACGCGGCGGGAGGGGGCGGCGCCCGGTCAGTCCGCGGCGATCGCGGAGGAGATCACCGCCATCACCTGCGTGTCCGCGAGCGTCGTCGTGTCGCCCACGGCGCGTCCCTCCGCCACGTCGCGCAGCAGCCGGCGCATGATCTTCCCCGAGCGGGTCTTGGGCAGCTCCTGCACCACGAAGATCCGCTTCGGGCGGGCGATCGCGCCGATGTGCTCGGCGACGTGCGCCTTCAGGGTGGCCTCGAGCTCGTCGTGTCCGTGGGCCAGCGCCTCGGCCTGACTCGCCTTCGCGATCACGAACGCGACCACGGCCTGGCCGGTGGTCTCGTCCGCGGCTCCCACGACGGCCGCCTCGGCGACGACCGGGTGCGAGACGAGGGCCGACTCGATCTCGGCCGTCGAGAGGCGGTGGCCGGAGACGTTCATCACGTCGTCCACGCGCCCCAGGAGCCAGAGGTCGCCGTCCTGGTCGCGACGCGCTCCGTCGCCCGCGAAGTAGCGGTCGCCGAACTTCGACCAGTAGGTCTCGACGTAGCGCTCCGGGTCGCCCCAGATGCCGCGCAGCATCGCCGGCCAGGGCTCGGTGATCACGAGCAGTCCGCCCTCGTCGGCGCCGACCGGCGTCCCGGAGTCGTCGACCACGTCGATCGAGATGCCCGGCAGAGCGACCTGCGCGGACCCGGGCTTGAGCGTCGTGACGCCGGGCAGAGGGGACACCATCATCGCGCCGGTCTCGGTCTGCCACCACGTGTCGACGATGGGGGTGCGGCCGCCGCCGATGACGTCGCGGTACCAGACCCACGCCTCCGGGTTGATCGGCTCGCCGACCGATCCGAGCAGGCGCAGGCTCGAGAGGTCGAAGCGATGCGGGATCTGTCGGCCGAGCTTCATGAAGGAGCGGATCGCCGTGGGAGCCGCGTAGAGGATCGTCACGCCGTGCTTCTCGACGATCTCCCACCAGCGGCCGGGATGCGGGCTGTCGGGAGTGCCCTCGTACATCACCTGGGTGGCGCCGTTGGCGAGCGGGCCGTAGACGACGTAGCTGTGCCCGGTGATCCAGCCCACGTCCGCGGTCGACCAGTAGACGTCCGACTCGGGGTGCAGGTCGAAGACCGCGCGGTGCGTGAAGGCGACCTGGGTGAGGTATCCGCCGCTGGTGTGCAGGATGCCCTTGGGCTTCCCGGTCGTGCCGCTCGTGTAGAGGATGAAGAGGGGCTGCTCGGCGGGGAACGGCTTCGCGACGTGGTCGGCGTCGACCGCCACGATCTCCTCGTGCCACCAGAGGTCGCGCCCCTCGTGCCAGGCGACCTCGTTGCCTCCGCGGCGCACGACCAGGACGTGATGGACGCTGGACTCGCCGCCGAGGGCGAGCGCGGCGTCGACCGCCGGCTTCAGGGGCGAGACGGCGCCCTTGCGCCAGCCGCCGTCGGCGGTGATGACGAGTGTCGCCTCCGCGTCGTCGATGCGCGCGCGCAGGCTCTCGGCGCTGAAGCCGCCGAAGACGACGGAGTGGACCGCCCCCAGCCGGGCGACGGCCAGCATCGCGATGACCGCCTCCGGGATCATGGGCAGGTAGATCGCGACGCGGTCGCCGGCGCGGACGCCGAGGCTCGTGAGCAGGTTCGCGGCGCGCTTCACCTCGGCGGTGAGCTCGGCGTAGGTGATCGAGCGGGAGTCGCCGGGCTCGCCCTCCCAGTGCAGGGCGACGCGGTCGCCGTGGCCGGCCAGGACGTGGCGGTCGAGGCAGTTGTAGGCCACGTTCAGCTCACCGTCGTCGAACCACTTCGCGAACGGGGGCTCGCTCCAGTCGAGGGTGCGCGTGAACGGTCGGTGCCAGTGCAGGAGCTCTCGGCTCCGGTCGGCCCAGAAGGCGAGGCGGTCGGCCGCGGCCTCGTCGTAGAGCGCGGCGGTCGCGACCGCTCCGGCGGCGAGATCGGCCGGCGGCGGGAACCGGCGGGTCTCGTGGAGGAGGTTGTCGATGGCGTTCCGGTCGGCGGCCGGGGCGTCGGGGGGAGTGGACATCTGCGATTCGCTCCTTCGCGAGTGAGACGTTCGCCGGCCCGCGCGGTCGGCGTCGCACCACCGTAGCGCCCGCCTCCAGCGCGGATCGCCGAGCGCCGCAAGCTGGGTGCGGGGCGGGTGTCGGATAAGAGTCCGCAGAGAACAGGATCCGGGCTTGGCGAATCGCGATCCGTCCCCTACAGTTGCATACGGCCGAATGAACTTCGGCCCAGCGGCGCAAGTGATTCCCCCCAATCCAGCGCCGCCGAGGCGGCACCTGTTCCCCCCAATGGGTGCCGCCCCCTTCTTCCCGCCGGATCCGGCGGAGGGACGCCCCCGCTCGAGCCCTGCTCGCGGGGGCGTTTCCGCGTTGCCGGGACGTCTCCTCGTCGACTGGGCTTCTCTGCGCCGTGGGGCCCCTCCTCGGAGCGGCTCCCTGCCGAGAGCCCCGGGCCGCCCCTGCGCGCGCGTCCGGCCCGGGTCGTTCCTCCACAGGCGCCGACGCGGGCGTCTCTCCTCCGATCGGGCAGGGAGCGCCCCGGCGCGCGGAACGGGCTCCTAGCGTGCCGGGATGACCCGCGACTTCGTCCCCCTCGTCCCCGTCGAGCACCGCCGCGACCCGCTGCCGGTGCGGCCCGCCGCCGCCGGTCTCGGGCTGCTCGCGCCGCACGCCGCGGACCCCGCGGTGACCGACCTGTTCGTGAACGGCGGCGCGGGCCTCTGGATCGACCGGGGCGGTGGTGCGGAGCGGGTTCCGGAGTGGACGCTCGACGCCGCCGGAGCACGGCGGCTGGCCGTCGCGCTGGTCGCGGCCGGTGGACGGCACGTCGACGAGGCGAGCCCGTGCGTGGACGTCAGGCTCCGCCACGGGGTCCGCGTGCACGTCGTGCTGCCGCCGGTGGCGACCGGTGGAGCGCTCGTGTCGGTGCGGGTGCCGCGGTCGGACTCCTGGACGCTCGGGGAGCTGCAGGCGGCCGGGATGCTGGACGACGACGGAGTGCGGCTTCTGCGCCGGGCGGTCCGCGAGCGGTGGAACCTGTTGATCACGGGAGCCGGTGGATCAGGCAAGACCACCCTGCTCGGCGCCCTGCTCGGGTGCGCGGCGCCGACCGAGCGGATCGTCGCCATCGAGGACGTCGGCGAGCTCCGGCCGGCGCACCCGCACGTCGTCTCGCTCGAGGCGCGGCAGCCCAACCTCGAGGGCGCCGGTGCCGTGGGCCTGGACCGGCTCGTGCGGGAGGCGCTGCGGATGCGTCCGGACCGCCTGGTCCTCGGCGAGTGCCGCGGCGTCGAGCTGCGCGAGCTGCTGTCCGCGCTGAACACCGGGCACGACGGCGGTGCGGGGACCCTCCACGCGAACTCCCTCGAGGACGTGCCCGCGCGTCTCGAGGCGCTCGGGAGCGACCCGTCCTCGACCCTCAGGCGGCCGGCCGCGTCGAGCGCGAACGTCCCGAATGCCGCCAGCCGCCGCCGCCCATCGCGG
>NZ_PSVI01000052.1:0-23173 GCF_002931415.1 Rathayibacter sp. AY1E8 | reverse complement strand
CGAGCCTCCTGCGCCCCGGGACCCCGGTGGTCTCCGTCTCGGGCGACGGAGGTTTCCTGTTCTCCGCGACGGAGATCGAGACGGCGACGCGGCTCGGCCTCTCGTTCACGCACGTGATCATGCGGGACGACACCTACGACATGGTCGGCTTCCAGCAGCTGCTGAAGTACGGCCGCAAGTCCGGGGTCCAGCTCGGCGACTACGACATCGAGAAGTTCGCCGCGGCGTTCGGCGCCACGGGCAGGCGGGTGAGCGGCCTCGCCGAGTTCGAGGAGGCGTTCCGGGCGTCCCTGGCCGAGCCGCGTCGCCGTCTCGATCTCCGTCGCGGAGAACAGGAAACCTCCGTCGCCCGAGACGGAGACCACCGGGGTCCCGGGGCGCAGGAGGCTCGCCGCCATGCCCCACGGGAAGGAGACGCCGAGGGTCTGCTGCCCGTTCGAGAAGAGCAGGTGCTTGGGCTCGTACACGCGGAAGTGCCGGGCCATGAAGATGTAGTTCGAGCCGATGTCGCAGGCCACGGTGGCGTCGTCCGAGAGCAGGTCGCGCATCAGGAGCACGAGGCGGGCGGGATCGACGGTCCCGTGAGCCGCCTCGGCCGTCCGCGCCGCGTCGTCGATCCGCTCCAGCTCGCTCCGGTGCCGGGCGACCCGGTCGGCCGCGTCCTCGTCGAGCTGCAGGCCGGAGACGAGGGGCGTGAGTGCCGCGACCGTCTGCGCGAGATCGCCCTTCAGCTCCAGCGCCGGCAGGTAGTGGTTGTCCAGCGGGGCGTCGACGGAGTCAATGTGGACGATCCGGCGGTCGACGTCGCTGTTCCAGATCACCGGGTCGTACTCGACGGCGTCGTAGCCGATCGCGACGACGAGATCGGACTCGGCGAGGGCGAGGTCGGCGGGCTGGTTCTTGAACAGGCCGACGCGGCCGAGGTAGTGGTCCTCGAGCTCGCGGGAGACGAGGCCGGCCGCCTGGAACGTCTCGATCACCGGCAGCTCCGTCTCGCTGATCAGGACCCGCAGTGCCGCCACGGTCGCCGGCTCCGACGCGCGGAGTCCCACGAGGAGGACGGGCCGCTCCGCGGTGTTGATCAGGTCGGCGGCGTGGGTGAGGTCCTCGGCGCGCGCCGGACCGCTCGTCGGCCCCGTGGCCGCCCGGGTGATGACCTGCGAGGTCGGCGCGGCCATCACGCTGGCCGACAGGACGACCGCCGCGGCGCCTCGGGGCTCGGTGACGGCGGCGCGGAAGGCGTTGCTGACCGCCTCCGAGACGTCGTCCGGATCCGTCGACTCGACCGTGTACTTCGTCACGGTGGTGAGGAAGGCGGCCGCGTCCATCGACTGGTGCGTGCGCTTGAGACGGTCGGAGAGCTGCACGGCCCCGGCGAGCGCGACGACCGGGTCCTGCTCCGTGTTGGCCGTGAGCAGGCCGGTGGCGAGGTTGGTCGTGCCGGGGCCGGAGGTCACGAGGACGACCCCCGGGCTGCCCGTCAGCCGTCCCACCGCGGCGGCCATGAAGGCGGCGTTCTGCTCGTGCCGGCAGACGATCAGCTCCGGCCCCTCGTCGGCGAGGACGTCGAAGACCGCATCGATCTTCGCTCCCGGGATCCCGAAGACGTACTTCACGCCGTTGGCGGTCAGGGTCTCGATCACCCGCCGTGCACTGCGCGTCTCGACGTTCGGCTGCTCCATGGTCCGCTCCGCTCTCTCCTCGGTTGTACCGACGAGCGTAGGAACGGGGGCACCCGGAGCGACCCGGTCAGATGACTCGTTCCCACCGGTGCATCTCCGGCGGCGTACCGATCGCAGTGACGGAGCGCTCGGCCGGGACACGCTCGGCTCCCCCGCCGACGGTCTGCTCCGAGAGTCGTCCGACGCTCGCCGCGACGTCCCCGGTCGTGATGGACTTGCCCGCATGATGATCTCTCCGCGCGAGTCCGCGCACGACACGAAGGCAGGCGTCTGATGGCCGAGGAGCGCGCGATCCTCGCGGGCGGATGCTTCTGGGGGCTCCAGGAGCTCATCCGCGACATGCCGGGCGTCTTCAGCACCCGCGCCGGGTACGCGGGCGGCAGCACGCCGAACGCGACCTACCGCCACCACGGCGACCACGCGGAGGCGGTCGAGATCGAGTTCGATCCCGAGCAGCTCTCCTACCGCGACCTGCTCGAGTTCTTCTTCCAGGTGCACGACCCGACGACGAAGAACCGTCAGGGCAACGACATCGGCACGGCCTACCGCTCCGTGATCCTCTTCCTGTCGCCCGAGCAGGAGAGGGTCGCGCGTCAGACGATCACCGAGATCGACGCGTCGGGCCGCTGGCCCGGACCGGTCGTCACCGAGGTCGAGCCCGCGGGAGAGTTCTGGGACGCCGAGGAGGAGCACCAGGACTACCTGCGCAAGCACCCCGGCGGCTACACCTGCCACTGGATCCGGCCGAAGTGGGCGCTCGACGCCTGATCCCGGTCACGCGGGACGCGGGGCCCCGGGCTCCGCTCCCGCGGGCACGGCTCGCGCGCGGTGCGCGAAGAGAAGCACGACGGCGACCGCCGAGAGCACCAGGGCCGGCGTCGGGGCCCAGGCCGGAGCGCGCGTCACGGTCGCCGCTCCGACGACGGCCCCGCCCGCGAGGCTCGCGACGATGAGCGCCTGGAGGGTCCTCGACCCGGACGAGCGCTCGGCGAGCTCCTGCATCAGGCTCGTGAGCGTGCCCGTGACGAACGTGGTCGTCAGGCCGGCGGCGCCGGAGACCCGCTTCGCGAGCACGGTCTGCAGCCCCAGCGCCGCCGCGCTGGTCGCGATGAACGCGCAGTCCACGAGCAGCGGTGTGCCGCCCTGCACCGTCGGCCAGGCGACCGCGACGGCGAGCTGCAGGACGACCCCCACGAGCGCGATCGAGCGGAGCGGACGTCTCCCGTCGCCGGTCGACGGCGTGCGCGCCCGGGTCGTGCGGAACCCGGCGTAGACCGCTCCGGCGAAGAAGACGATTGCCGTGACCGCTCCGGCCGCGGTCGTCAGCCAGGCGGAGCGGGGGTACAGCCCCAGCAGCACCAGGTTGCCCGTCATGTTCGCGGTGAAGATACCGCCGAGCAGGAGGAACGCGAACGCGTCGGTCGCGCCCGAGGCGATCGCCAGCAGCACCAGGGCGAGCCTGAGGCGCGCGGGCCCGGTCACCGCCGTCACGCGAGGCCCTCAGCCATGGAGCTGCCGCCAGGTGACGATCTGCTCTCCGCGGAGCTCGTAGCTCCCGAAGCAGCGGAGCCAGTGGCCCTCCCCCGTGTCCGAGCGGAGGTGCAGGGCGTGCTCGGTGAGGACGACGCTTCCTGCCACGGCGATCGTGACGAGGGCGATCCGGATCTCGGTGAACGCCCGATGGACCTCGTCGCACATCTCGAGGACCCGCGCCCGCCCCGCGATCTCCTGCGAACTCGACGCGCTGTAGACGACCTCCGGATGCAGGAACGGGACGAGCTGGCGGCTGTCGCGAGCGCTCCACACCTCGAGGAAGTCGCGCACGACCAGCTCGTTCTCGATCATCGCGACGCCCCGCACCGACGCGTCCTGCCAGCTCTCGGCCATGGGTCCTCCCGCCGTCCCCGCACCGACACTCGTCGATGGCGACGAGCCTGCCCGAGAGAGCCCCGGGCGCCTACGCGTCGGATGACCCGATCTCCCCGGCGGCGGGCTCACCGCGCGTGCGCCGTCGCCAGCTCGCCCCAGTGCGTCGTCGCCCGGAGCGAGAGGGCGTCGCGCTTCATCGTCCACACCGGCCCCGTGCGGATGCCTGCCAGCCCGAGGCCGACCGCGGACCGCCCGTGGCGCTTCGTCACGGCGTCGATGGTGGCGCCGAGGCCCTTCGTGTCGAAGGCGGTGTCGAAGATCTCGAGCAGCGCGTGGGAGTTCCGCGGCGACAGGTTCGTGAGGATGACGCCGGCCCGCACGTAGCGCGCGCCCTCCCGCAGCCGCGGGCGCAGGGTGCCGATCGCGGCCCTCACCATCGCCACCGGGTCGTCCGTGGGAACGGGGAAGCCGGCCAGGCCGCCGGCGGACTCGTACGGCGCGTCCGCGAACGGCGATGTCGACGCGAACACGCTCATCGTCCTGGTGACCGACTCCTGCGCGCGGAGGCGGTGGGCGGCGCGCTGCGCGTAGACGGAGAGCACCTGCTCCATGTCGCTGATCGTCGTCACGGGAGTGGCGAACGACCGGGAGAAGATCAGCTGGTCGCGGACGGTGCGGGCGGCCTCGAGGGGGATGCAGTCGACGCCGCGCAGCTCGTAGACGGAGCGCTGCAGGACGACCGAGAACTTCTTGCGGATCAGCGCGGGGTCCGCGTCGCGGAGGTCGCGGACGGTGTGGATGGACAGCTCCGCGAGGCGCTTCCCTGTGCGGCCGGCGACTCCCCACAGCTCGGTGACGTGCTGCGAGGCCATGAGCGCGTCGAGCTGCTCGGGCGTGTACCAGTCGGTGTCGCAGACGCCCCCCAGGCGCGGGTGCTTCTTCGCTCCGCCCTTGTTGACGAACTTCGCGAGAGTCTTGCTCGGCCCGAATCCGACGCAGACGGGCAGGCCGACGTTCTTCGCGACGGCCGCCCGCATCGCCCGGCCGATCTTCGCCCGCTCCGCCACGTCGCCGTCGACGCCGAGGAAGGACTCGTCGATCGAGTACACCTCCTGCCAGGCGGAGTAGCGGCCCAGCAGCTCCATCACGCGCGCGGACAGCTCGCCGTACAGCTCGTAGTTGCTCGATCGGGCGATCACCTCCGGGAGGCGACCGGAGCGGATGAGCGGCTCGATCTGGAACCAGGGCGTGCCGTTCTCGATCCCGAGCTGCTTCACCTCGTCGGAGCGCGCGACCACGCAGCCGTCGTTGTTCGAGAGGACGACGACGGGCCGGCCGGCGAGCTTGGGGTCGAACAGCCGCTCGCAGGAGACGTAGAACGAGTTCACGTCGACCAGGGCGATGCGCCGCTCAGAGCGCACGGTGCAGCCGGTGGAGGCAGACGGTGACGACGCCCCACACCTGGAGGTCGCTCAGCTCGGCGACGTGGATCGGCGGGTACTCCGGGTTCTCGGCCCGCAGCACCACTCCCCCGGGGTGCAGCTCGAGGCGCTTGACGGTCAGCTCGCCGTCGAGGATCGCGATGACCACGCTCCCGTGCGTCGGCGTGATCGACCGGTCGACCACGAGTTCGTCGCCGTCGCTGATGCCCGCGCCGACCATGCTCTCGCCCGAGACGCGGACGATGAACGTCGACGTCCTGTCGCGGATCAGGTGGTCGTTGAGGTCGAGGGACCCGTCGAAGTAGTCCTGCGCCGGCGACGGGAATCCGGCCGCCACCGCCTCGCTGGTGACGAGGAACATGACGGCGACGGCGTCCGAGGCCGGGGTCGCGATGCGCTCCACGACGGTCACGCCCATGGTCGGCCCCCTCCTCGTCTCATCGAACGTGTGTTCGAACGCGTCCGAGTGTAGGTCGGGGGCACCGACATTCGGGAGGCGCTCGGCGCCGTCCTGGACCGCCGGCGCGGAGGATCACCGGCGACGCCGCTGGGAGCACGGAGGAGTGGCGCGTCGGCCGACGCGAGTCCAGCCTCCCTGGAGCCTTCTCCGGCACGATCCGACCTCATCCCCTCGGAAGGAGCTCCTCTCATGCGCGCATCCCGTCCTCTTCCCGGCGACCCCTGGCCGTCGGAGATGGTCATCACGGTCGAGGACAACCCCGCGGCGCTGCTCGAGCTCCTCTGGATCCGCGAAGCGTGGGGCTTCACTCCGGCGGGCGACGGGCCGCCGCCGCTCGAGCGGTCCCCGGAACGGGTCGGGTCGGCGGAGCCCGGCGCCGACGAGCAGCGCGCCTGGCCTCAGCTGTGGCAGGACTGCGTCGAGCATCTGGCGGTCGAGACCGGCCCGCTCCTCCGACGGCTCTCCAGCACCGCCGACGGATCGCCCGAGCGCGCACGCCTCCTCGACCTCGCGCGCGGCCCCGGCTGGCGGGAGCGCTTCGGCGACGACTCCCTCGGAGCGCCTTTCCGCGCCTGGCACGACGAGCTGCGGTCCACCCGGATGGACGCGCGGGACGTCCCGCTGGACGCCGCCCCCGAGCGGCGCTGCCTCGGCTCCCTCGTCCCCGCCTGGAAGGCCGGACTGAGGACGGTGGTCACCCTCCCCTGCCGCGGCGAGTACACGCGCGCCGTCTCCGGCTCGGTGCTGCTCCTGACCGACAGCGACCACCGGGACCCGGACCGCTACGCGGCCGCGCTCCGCCGGTTCGCCGACGGCTCTCGGGAGTGACGGGGCACGGATCTCCGGATCGGATGAACGCTCGCGCGCTCCGGACGGTATCCCCTTCCGAGCCGCCGATCTCCGGCGACCGCAAGTCTCGAGGAGTGCACGATGACCAGGAACATCAGAGTCGGTATCGCAGCTGTCGCCGTCGCGGGCGTGATGGCGGTGGCACCCGTGCTCGCCGGTGCGAGCAGCGTCGCTCCCGCCGCGGCGACCAGCGACTCCAGCAGCGCGTCGGACAGGAACCTGATCAACGCGGTCCGCTCCGTGGCGGCGAAGCTGCGGGTCGTCGGACTCTCCGACGGCGGCACGAAGCTCGTGCAGTTCAACCCGACGAAGCCCGGCAAGGTCACGAACCGCGTCGCCGTCACCGGCCTCACCGGCGGCGACACCGCGCTCGTCGGCATCGACTACCGGGTCCAGGACGGCGCCCTCTACGGCGTCGGCGACAACGCGGCGAGCGCCGGCGTCTACTCCATCAACCCGTCCACCGGCGTGGCCACTCAGGTGACCCGTCTCACCGTGGCGCTGAGCGGCACCTCCTTCGGCGTCGACTTCAACCCCGCCGCCAACGCGCTGCGCGTGGTCAGCGACACGGGCCAGAACCTCCGTCAGCCGTTCGCCACCGCGGGCGCCGCGACGGTCGCCGACGGCACGCTCAGCTACGCCGCGCCCGCCGTGGCCACCGGTGTCGCCGGGGCCGCGTACACGAACAACGACCTCGACGCGAACAGCGCGACCACCCTGTTCGTCCTCGACACGGCCCTCGACCAGATCGCCATCCAGTCCCCGGCCAACGCCGGCACCCTGGCGCCGACCGGGAAGCTCGGCCTCGACGCAGCGGGTGCGACCGGCTTCGACATCTACTCCGTCCTCCGCAACGGCAGCTCCATCGGCTCGGTCGGCCTCGCCGCCGTCAACGGGTCGCTCTACGAGATCGGACTGCTGAACGGCACGGCGACTCCGCTCGGCGCCATCGGCGCGAACGTCACGGACATCGCCGTCCCGCTCGTCCAGCGCTGACCCGAAAGGCTCCCGGCGACCGCGCCCCTGCCGACCGACGCTCCCGGTGAGCGCCGGTCGGCAGGACGCCGGTCGGCAGGACGCTCCGGCGGGCCGCCAGGGCCGAGAGCCCTCGTCGGAAAGTTCACTCAGCTATGCATCACCGTTCACCCACCGACGGGGCGATCCGGAGTGAGATGAGCGTGCCCCTTTCCGGGGTCTCACCTCTCAAGGAGTCCACGACGTGACACGACTGTTCCGCTCCGCGAACCGCGGACGCTCCGCTCTGGCCCTCTCGGCCGCTGCTCTGGTCTGCGCCGCCGCACTGGCCGCACCCGGCGCCGCCACTGCTGTCGGTGCCGCCGACCTCTCCGCCACCGGCGGAGCCGCCCGCATCTCCCCGGTCGACGCCGACCTCTCCGACTCGCTGCGCGCAGCGGTGAAGGAGCAGGACGCGAAGAACGTCATCCTCCTCATCGGGGACGGCATGGGCGATTCGGAGATCACCGTCGCCCGCAACTACCAGTACGGAGCGGCCGGCCGCTTCCCCGGGATCGACGCCCTGCCGATCACCGGCCAGTACACGACCTACTCGCTCTACCGCGCGGACGACCCGGCGACGGGCGCCGTCAAGGGCGCCCCGGACTACGTGCCCGACTCCGCCGCCACCGGCAGCGCCTGGGCCACCGGCACCAAGACCTACGACAACGCCATCTCGGTCGACATCGACCAGCAGCGCAAGGACACCCTCCTCGAGATCGCGAAGGCGAACGGCCTGAAGACCGGCAACGTCACCACCGCCGAGATCCAGGACGCCACCCCGGCCGTGCAGGCCGCCCACGTCGACGCCCGCAGCTGCTACGGACCCGACAGCGCGAGCTGCGGCGACGACGCGCTGGAGAACGGCGGACTCGGCTCGATCAGCGAGCAGATCCTCGACACCCGCGCCGACCTGACCCTCGGCGGAGGGTCGGCCAGCTTCGCGCAGGTCGCCCGCGCCGGCGACTGGAGCGGCGAGCCGCTGTTCCAGCAGGCCGCGGAGCGCGGCTTCCAGGTGCTCGGGGACGCCACGACTCCCGCCACCGCCGCGCAGCTCGATGCGCTGACCGTCGCCGACCAGGACGCGCCCGTGCTCGGACTGTTCAACTCCGGCAACCTGCCCGTCCGCTACGCGCCCACCCCGGCGACGGTCGGCGGAGCGGACGCCGCCCCGCAGACCTGCGTCGCGAACCCCGACCGTCCGGCCGAGCAGCCGACGCTCCGCTCCATGACCGAGAAGGCGATCGACCTCCTCGACACGGGCGACAAGGGCTTCTTCCTCCAGGTCGAGGGCGCGAGCATCGACAAGCAGGACCACGCCGCGAACGCGTGCGGCCAGATCGGCGAGACCGTCGACCTCGACGAGGCCGTCCAGGCCGCGCTCGCGTTCGCCGAGGCGGACGGGAACACCCTCGTCATCGTCACCGCCGACCACGCCCACTCCAGCCAGATCGTCGACTCCACCCCGCCGACCTCGCTCAGCACCGCGCTGAAGACCGCCGACGGCAGCACCATGAAGGTGTCGTACGGCACGGCCGCCGAGGGCGGATCGCAGCAGCACACCGGAACGCAGCTGCGCATCGCCGCCTACGGGCCGGGCGCGGCGAACGTCGCCGGGCTCACCGACCAGACCGACACGTTCTTCACCATCACGAACGCGCTCGGAGTGGACCGCGACATCCGCTCGATGAGCTTCGGAGCCACCGCCGAGCTCTCCGGCTCGTCGTTCGCCCCCGGAGCCGACGTCACCCTCACCGCGAAGGGCTTCAACGGGGACACGCAGCTGATCGGCTCCGCGCCCCTGTTCACGGACCGCACCGCGACCCGCGACCTCGCCGGTGGCGGCCTCACCGTCACGGCGAAGGCGCCCACCACGCCCGGCGACTACAGCGTCACGGTGACCGGCGACCAGACCGGCAAGGCGATCACCCTGCCGTTCACCGTCACCGAGCGCCCGAAGTCGAGCACCCCCATCACCGACAAGGTCAAGGACATCGGCGGGAAGCTGATCGACAGGATCCGCCAGCACTGAGCACTCGTCGGCCCGGCTCCTCTGGAGGAGCGCGGGCCGGCGGAGTCGCAGGAAGGGCCGTCCCTCGGGGCGGCCCTTCCTCGCGTCCGGGGGGATCGGCACGACCGAGCGGGCCGGGTGAGCCCGCCGTTCGATCAGGACGCGTCGGCTCCCGGCGACTCGCGACGCGGCACGGCCCCCGCGCGATGCACGATCGAGCGGATCAGCGCCTCGAGCAGGAGCGCCGCCCCGGCGAGGGCCACCGAGGCGGCGACCACCGACTCCGTCCAGGGCGTGGTGTCGTACGACTGGTAGTCGACGAGCGCGGGAGCGATCGCGAACGTCGCGACGAGGTAGCCGGGCAGCGTCGATCCGATCAGGAGGACGAAGGACGCGGCGCGGAGGGGCGACGTCCTCGCCACGAGGACCGCGAGGACGAGCAGGCCGGCGGGTGCGGCCAGACCCAGCAGGACCGCCGGGAGCATCGCCTGCAGGATCGTCGGTGCTCCGAGGATCCCGGACAGGACCGCGTGCAGGCCGAGGCAGCCGAACGACGCGGCGACCACGATCCGCATCACCGCGACCGGGCGCGGACGTCCCGGACCGACCGCGGCGAGGACGGCGAGAGCGACGAGGAGGTGCCCGATCCCGAGCAGCTGCGCTGCCGATCCGACGTTCTCCCACGGATCGGCGGGCCACGAGTAGTCGTACCGGTGGTCCTCGATCGCCTGCTCGCCCAGGATCGGCCCGGCGACGGCCCAGCGCTGGACGGCTGCGAGCTGCTGCAGCCCGGCCGAGGCGAGCATCAGAGCGCCGGCCGCGAGGATCCGGCTCGAGCTGCGCTCTCGGGCTCCGGGACGTCCTGACTCCGCTGCTGTCATGCGGCCACGGTAGGGGCCGGGGCGTCCGGCACGGGTGGCCGGGAGGAGAACGTCTCGCCGCGATCGGTCCGCGCGAGACGCCTGCGCGCGATCCGTCGGGACCGGCCCCGGCACCGGTGGGGGATGCTCCGCGGGGGACGAGACGAGGCCACCGCGTCCTCCGCGCACCGGCCCCTGCCCTGTTGCGGACATGTCCGCTAGAGGCTGTTGTCGGCGGTGGGACCGGGTGCCACTGTTCGGAGACGGCCGCCCACGGTCGACCCGATCGAAGGCTCCAGCATGCGCTCTCCCTCCGCCTCCCGCCCGACCGACCCGGACGCCGGCACGGCCCGCTCGACCCCTGAGCGGAGGACGAGGCCTCGGCCGGCGCTCGGCCTGCTCGCGCTGACGGCGACCGTCGCGCTCCTCCTCGGGACCACGGCTCCCCTGTCCGCGGTCGCCGCGGCTCCCGCTGCGACCGGTGTCGTCGGCTGGGGTGACGACTCCAGCGGGCAGGTCACTGCGCCGGCTGGGCTCACCGACGCGACGGCGATCGCCGCGGGCGGCTCCCACAGCCTCGCCCTGCGCAGCGACGGCACCGTCGCCGCCTGGGGCGAGGACAGCAGCGGGCAGGCCACCGTGCCGACCGGTCTGGACGACGTCGTCGCCGTCGACGCCGGCGTGAACCACAGCCTCGCCCTGCGGAGGGACGGGACCGTCACCGCCTGGGGCGACGACGGCGACGGGCAGGCCACGGTGCCGGACGGGCTCGCCGGCGTCACCGCCATCGCCGCCGGCGGCTACCACAACCTCGCCCTGCACGGCGACGGGACCGTCACCGCCTGGGGATACGACTTCTACGGCCAGGCGACCGTGCCGGACGGGCTCAGCGGAGTCGTCGCCATCGCCGCCGGCCGATTCCACGACCTCGCGCTGCACCGCGACGGCACCGTCACCGCATGGGGATACGACGCCTTCGGGCAGACCGACGTGCCCGCGGGGCTCACCGGCGTCACCGCCGTCGCCGCCGGAGCCTCCCACAGCCTCGCGCTGCGCTCGGACGGGACCGTCGTCGCCTGGGGCAGCGACAGCGACGGCCAGTCCGACGTCCCCGACGGCCTCGCGGACGTCACCGCCGTCGCCGCCGGCGGGTACCACAGCCTCGCTGTGCGCCGCGACGGCACCGTCACCGCCTGGGGCTACGACGGCTTCGGCGAGGCTTCCGTGCCGGCGGGACTCACCGGCGCCACCGCCGTGTCCGGCGGCAGCTTCCACAGCCTCGCCCTCGGCGCTCGGCCCGTCTTCACGGCCGACGCCCCTCCGGCGACGGCGCCTCTCGGAACGCCCTTCTCCTACACCTTCGCCACCGGCGGCGCGTCGACGATCGAGCTCGCCTCCGGGTCCCTCCCGGCCGGCCTGACCCTCACCTCCGCGGGCGTCCTCTCCGGCACCCCGACCGTCGAGGGAGCGTCCTCCTTCAGTGTGTCCGCCCGCACCACCTTCGGCACCACCACCGGCGCGCCCCACACCCTCACCGTCGGACCGGCGGCGACCGCTCCGACCCTCTCGGGGACGGCCGCGGCCGGCGTGGTCGGCTCCGCCTACGACTTCACGTACACGGCGACCGGATCCCCGGCGCCGGTCGTCACCGTCGCGTCGGGCACTCTGCCTCCCGGGCTCGCCCTCGACGGCTCAGGCCGCCTCACCGGCACCCCGACCACCGCGGGGACGTACGGCTTCACCCTCCGCGCGGTGAACCCGGCGGGCACCGTCGAGGCGGCGAGCACGCTGACCGTCTCTCCGCAGAAGGCGACCACGAGGGCCGACCTGCGCGTCGACGTCTCCGCTCCGACCACCGCGGTGAAGGGGAGGACGTTCACGTACACGCTCATCACGAAGAACGCCGGACCCTCCACGTCGGCGTCCGTCTTCTCGAAGGTGGTCCTCCCCCCGACCGTGCAGTTCGTCTCCGCCACGGGCTCGTACAGCCGCATCGGGAGCATCGTGATCTTCCCGCGCTCGAGTCTCGCGAACGGGCGGACCGTCACCGAGAGGATCACCGTCACGGCCACCGGCACCGGCACCGCGACCGCCTTCGCCGCCGCGTTCTCGGTCAGGACGCCGGACCCGTCGATCCGCAGCAACACCGACACCGCCGCGACGACCGTCCGCTGACGGCGGGCGCAGGAGGACGGCGGGCGGGCCTCCGGGATCGCCCGCCGTCTCGATCCGCGAGGTACGGATGCACCCGGAATCCCCGTTGATCGGCGCCCGACCCGCGGAGGGGCGCGCGGCTAGAGCACGTCCGCGATCGCGGCGAACGTCCGGTCCGGGTCCTCGAGCTGCATGTCGTGGTGCACGCCCGAGAGCCGGCGCACCTGCCAGCCCCGCTGCTCGAGCCGCGCGGCCAGGGCGTCCGGCAGCACCGCCGGCGACTGGTCGGAGAGCACGATCGTCGACGGGACCGCCGGCGCCTCGACCGGGACCGGGTGGAAGGCGACGTCCCGGAACACGCCGACGGCCATCCGCGCGTCGAACCTCTTCTTCGCGTCATCGAGCAGCGCGCGGATCTCCGGGCTGTAGGCGGCGCGGACCGCGGCGCTCGCCCGCGCCTGCCCGAGCTGGGCGACGCCGAGCGACAGCAGCGGTGCCGCCCAGAACAGCCGTCCGCGCAGGCCGCTCGTGGGGAGCGACAGGGCGAACCCGGGATCGAGGTAGACGGCCCGGCCGGGCGCGAGTCCGGCGACGGCACGCTGCAGCACCGCGCCGCCGAGCGAGTGGCCGACCACGCTGTCGAGTCCCGCCGGCAGCGACTCGACCAGATCGGCGGCCATGTCGTCGATCCGGTAGGACTCCGCCCGGGCGCTCGCGCCGTGTCCGCGCAGATCGACGGCCGTGACCGTGTAGCGGCCGGTCGCGACGAGCCGCTCGACGAACGGCCCCCAGGTCGCCGCCGACGCACCGAGCCCGTGCACCAGCCCGACGTGTCGCGATCCGGACCCGGTGGTGATCGTCTGCAGGAGCATCCCCTGATCCTGCCCGAGACAGTGCCCGAGGCCGAGGTGCCGGGTGGATGCACCCATGAGGCCGACCGATCTTCGTCCGATCATCACTCCGATGCCGTATCGCGACCGGAGAGCGCACGAAGAGCCTTGAATCCGATCTCTGCACCGGCGGGTGATATCGGCGCGGCGGAATTCGAGGATCCATTCCCGTCGGTTCTCGCCGGATGCTCCACGAGAAGTGTCGTGGATCGACTGTCGGCCGCTCGACGCGCTTCTGACATACTCCTGAGCACTCCCCACAAGACGCGCTCGGCGCGAGTGCTTTCACTGCGCCATCACTCATCGAGAATCCGGAAGAACACGAGAATGCCCCACGAGACGCCCGCCGGCTGGTATCCCGCTCCCCACGCGAACAATGAGCAGCGTTACTGGGACGGTCAGCGCTGGCACGACGACGCGCCGCCGCCGCCTCCCGCACAGCCCGGCGGCTACGGCTCCTTCCAGCAGACCCAGCCGACCGCCGCTTCCTGGGGTGCCTCCGCTGCCCCGAAGCCGAAGGGCCCCGCAGCTTTCGCCATCCTCGCGCTGGTCCTCGGGATCCTCGCTTTCCTGACGGGTCTGGTCCCCGGCCTCGGTCTCGTCCTCGCCATCGCAGCGGTCGCTCTCGCCGTTCTCGCTCTGCTGAGGAAGCAGCCGAAGGGCCTGGCTGTCACCGGACTCGCACTGGGAGCCGTCGCCCTGATCAGCGGCATCTTCGCCACCACTCTCTCGCTCGTCCCCTCCGACACGCGGTCGTCGGAGACGGCGGCGGTCGAGCCGGCCGACCCCGCTCCGGCCGCAGCCGCGCCTGAATCGGAGGCCGCGGAAGCGCCTGCCGAGCAGGCCGAAGCGCCCGCCGAGGACGCTGTGGAGCCGGAGCCGGCACCGGAGCAGACCGAGGCGGCCGCGCCGACCGCGGACGGTTCCGCGCAGCAGCCGCTCCCCCAGCCCTACGTCGCCGAGGGACTGTTCGGAGGAGACAAGTACAGCCTCACCGCGAAGGTGGTGGACGCGAACGCCGGCGCTCTCGTGACGGAGGGCAACATGTTCAATGACGAGGCGCCCGCAGGGTTCAAGTACGTCGTCGTCGAGCTGACGATGACGGGCATCGACCCCGACGGCGTCGAGCCCTCTCTCGCCAGCTTCGATCTCTCGCTGGCGACGCCCGAGGGCAATCGCTACGACAACGAGTACGTGATCCTCGGCGACTCGATGCCGTCGATGTCGGACGGGCCGACCCTGTACCCGGGCACGAGCTTCACCGGATACACCGCTTACGTCGTTCCCGAGAGCGCTCAGAGCTTCCTTCTGCACGACAACGGGAACTACATCGCTCTCTGAGCCGATCAGGCGGACAAGGGCTGAGTACTTCCCGCCGAGGCGGTCTGCGCTTCTCGCAGGCCGCCTCGGCGTCTTTCCTCCTGAGTAGTTCTGCTCCTTGGAGACATTCCTCCCGCTCGAGGCGATCGCGCTCGTCCCGCGTCGCTCGATCGAACTGCACGAGCATGCATTCCAGTCGACGTGCGAGGACTCATCGCCGGCCTCGCACCACCTTTCGAGAACGCGCCGATCCTCCTCCGGAATGCCCACCGGACAGGGGCCTCCGCAGGGGGTCCGCTCGGGTGCGGTCCGGACCTACGCTCGCCCCATGCACCTCCGCACGGTCGCGATCAGGCCCGGCACCGCCGCCCTCGCGCCGGTCGGCGCGCCCCCACGGACCGCGCTGGACGACGTGCTCGCCCACCTCGTCGCGGCGCTCGCGATCGGATCCGGCCTGCTGCTGGTGCCGACGGGCGTCGGCGGAGTGCCGCTGCTCGCCACCGGAGCGACCGGAGCGAGCGCCTTCGAGGCCTGGACGCTGATCCGCACCACCGTGGCGCTGCAGGTCGGCATCGCCGTGCTCGCGATCGGTCTCGGCGCCGTGGCGCGGACGCGCGGACCCGCGGGGACCCGAGCGGAGCGCTGGTGCGTGGTCGCCGCGGTGAGCGCCGCGATCGGCGTGGTGCTGCTGGTCGTGCCGCCGGTCTGAGGACCCCGGGGAGCGTCGCCCACCAGTCTGTCCGGGTCGCCGCGCGCGCCCGTGACCGGACCGTCACTTCGCGCCGAGCGGCGTGATCGGATCGTTACAGGATCCGGCACCGGCTGAGGTTCCGCATAGGACACACTCAGCGACAGGGGGCGAGCGTCCCCCGCTCATGGGGAAGCCGACCGCGATCAGCGGCTCGGAGGAAGCAGGAATCGTGCGCTCTGCGCGACGACGCCACGGCGTCACCGTCATCACCACTGCGGCACTGCTGGGGGCGCTCGCGTTCCCGTCCGTCGCTCTGGCCACCGAGGTCGTCCCGGACGCCGCCTCGAGTCCTGCACCGGCCGAGCCGGCTCCCACCGCGGAGCCGACCGCGACTCCGGAGCCCACGGCGACGCCGCAGCCGGCCTCGATTCCGGCGCCCACTCCGGCTGCGACCATCGCGCCCGTCGAGAGCGCGCAGTCGCCCCTGGCGATCGCCCTCGACCGCACCACCTACGAAGCGGGCTCGGCGTTCTCCGCGATCCCGTCGGCGGAGGGCTGGGCCGGCGGCCTGGACGTGTCCGGGACCGGTTTCCAGCCCGGCACCGTCGCCGTCGTCGTGCTCCGCGACGGCGACTCGGAGGAGGCCGTCACCACCAGCGTGATCACCGCCTCCGGCGAGCTCCGCCTCCGGGACTGGCTCCCCACCGACGCGGACGGCGTCGCGGTGGACCCCCATCTCCCGCTCCCCGGCGAGACGATCTCCGTCATCGCGGAGGGACTCGACGCCTCGGGCGCCCGTGTCGCCTCCGATGCCGTCGAGCTGACCGTGACGCAGCCCGACACGAGCGTCGTCTTCCAGAACCGGGAGGACGGCGGGGTGCTCCCGGCCGGTGCGGACATCCAGGTCGGAGAGTTCCGGATCTACGGCGTCGTCGCCTCGTTCCGCGGATTCGACCGCGGCGAGGACGTGTCCGTCACGCTCACCGCGCCCGACGGCAGCACCTCCGCCCTCGTGCCCCCCACGCCGACCCCGCTCTCGGGCGAGGCCTTCGTCCTGCTCGACGCCGACACCATGGCGGACCAGCTGGGCACCTTCTCCGTCACCGCCACGGGAGAGACCAGCGGACGCTCCGTGACGTCGTCGCTCGAGCAGGTCCCCTCGCGCACCGCGATCCGGATCTGGCCCCAGGGGGCTCCGCCGGAGCCCGCCCCGGCGGACGGACAGCCCACCAGCGGTGGCGCTCTCCTCGGCTTCGGCGCGGACGAGACCGTCTCGATCGGCGTCTTCTCGACCTCGGGTGCGCGCCAGACGCTCACGGGCGGCGGCTCGAGCCTCGAGGTCGGCGTCGACGCGCTGGGCTGGAGCCTGATCTCCCTCGGCCAGTACCCGCTGCAGGACCCGGCGAGCGAGATCTACTGCGTCATCGCCCGCGGCACGTCGAGCGGTCTCGTGGCGAGCACCTCCTACGACTACACCCTGACGGAGGAGGACCCGATCGCCGGAGAGGCCGACTGCTCCGCCGCGGTCGCCGCCGTCACGGCGCACCCTGCCGGCGCCGGGCCCGCAGTGCACCCGGCCGGCTCCGGACCCGCGGCGCAGACGGGCGGCCACCGCCCCGTCCTCGCCTCGACCGGCGTCTCGACGACCGCGCCGCTCGCCCTGGCCGCCTTCGGCGTCCTCGGCGGTCTCGCCCTGACGGTGCTCCGCCGCCGCCGCGCGTAGACGGCCGCGCACCGCGCACGACGAAGGCGCCCGGGCACACCGCCCGGGCGCCTTCGTCGTCGCGAGACCTGTCGGGTCAGTCGGACGGCACCGCGCAGGTCTCCTCCGCCGCGGTCTGGCCCGGAGCGTCGACGGCGACGGGAGCGGGATCCGTCGGAGCCGCGCCGCCCTCCGCGGGCGCCTCCGCCGCGGGCGCCTCCTCCGCCGGAGCGTCAGAGGCGAGGGTCACCGGCTGGTCGTTCAGGACGCGGTTCATCAGCTCGGCCCCGACCTCGGCGTTCGGCACGACCTTGCCCGGGTAGTCCGGGTCGTCGAGCGCCGGGTACTGCACGAACACCATCTTCGAGAGGTCGACGTCCTTCAGCGCGAGGGCGAGCGAGATCATCGTCGCCGGGCTCGTGAGCGACGTCGACAGGTGCACGTTCGACGAGGTCGCCTGCGCGAGGCCGTAGAGGGCGGGGATGTTCGAGAGGGTGTCGGCCGAGCGGACGGTGCGCATCAGGGAGGCCAGGTACTGCTGCTGCGACGAGATGCGGCTGAGGTCGCTCTGGTCGCCGACGCCGTGGCGGCTGCGGAGGAACGAGAGGGCCATCGACCCGGAGACGGTGGAGGTGCCGGCGGGCAGGTCCAGGCCCGAGTCGGTGTCGAGGATCGGACCGGTGAGGCAGATCGGGACGCCGCCGACGGCGTTGCTCATCTCGATGACGCCGTTGAAGGACACCCAGCCGGCGTAGGGCACCGTCAGGCCGGTGAACTGCTGCAGGGTGTCGTTGACGCAGGCGAGCCCGCCGTACTGGAACGCGGCGTTGAGCGGGACGCCGGCGGCCGCCTCGGTGACGACGCCCGTCTCGGGGTCGGTGCACGCGGGACGGTCCAGGATCAGGTCGCGCGGGAAGCTGATCACCGTCGCGCTGCGGTGGTCGGCCGAGACGTGGAGCAGGATGTTGACGTCGTTGAGCGTGTCGTCGCGGACGCCGAAGGAGTCGCCCTGCGTGGCGTCGTTGTCGGTGCCGACCACCAGGACGTCGAAGCCGCCCTCGACCGCGCCCATCTGCACGTTCCCAGCGGTGGGAGGAGCGACGCCCAGGTCGACCGCGTTGTCGGCGACGTTCCGGCTGATGCTCACCGTCGCGATCGCCACGAGCGAGGTGGCGCTGACAGCGAGGACGCCGACCACCGCCGCGATCCCGACCACCACTGTCCGCACCCCGGACCGCCGCCGGAGCCGCCCGTGCCGCACCGCGCGCTCGTGAACCCTCATGCGCTCCCACCCCTCGCCCCGCCCGCCCGTTCGCGGACGCAGTCGCTCGCCAGTGTAGGCAGGCCCCCTCCGATGCTGCGCGGAACGGCCCTGCTACCGTCGTGCGCGCATCGAGGAGCGGAGGAGGAGCCGTGGAACACCGAGTCGTCGATCCCGTCACGCAGATCGAGTGGATCGTCCCGCCGTTCGCGACGGAGGAGGACACCCTCGCCCGCGCGCGGGCCGATCGGGAGGGGCGGCTCGCCGACCTCCGCCTGTACCCGGACCACGGCGCGGAGTATCCTCTCTGGGCGCTCGACGGCCCGGTCGACGACCCGGGCGCGATCGGCGTCCCGGAGGCCCTGCACGGACCGCTGCTCCGCTGGCAGGAGCTCTGGGCGTCCGGATGCGACGTGTTCGAGGGCTGGAGGAGCGCCGAGTCGGAGGAGCGCTGGCTCGCCCTCGGCCGGGAGCTGCACACCGAGCTCGAGGCCGCCCTCTGGCTGACGACCCGGGTGCTCGCCTGCTTCTGAGGACTGCTGCTCGGACATCCGCGGGAAAGCCGGCGCAACCCGTCCCCGGACCGGCCCCCGCGTGCCTACCCTGGACGGTGCGCTCTCCTCGTCTTCTGCAGCAGGTCGTCGGCAAGCTCGGCGGGCAGCGGCCCGCGGCCCCGGTGAGCCGTCGAGCGCAGCGGGCGCTCCTCGCCGAGCAGACGGTCCGCGGGGTGCTCGAGCTGGCCGTGCGGCTGGGCGAGACGCTGCTCTCGCTGGGGTCCGCGGCCGCCGAGGTGACCGAGACGATCCAGCGGGTGTGCCGCGCGTACGGCATCGAGTGCCAGGTCGACCTCACCTTCACGTCGATCCTGGTCGTGCACGACGGAGGCGACGACTCCCCCAGCGTGAGCGTGCTGCGCGTCGTCCCCTCCCGCAGCGCCGACTACGAGCGGCTCGCCCGCGTGACGGCGCTCGTCACCGCCATCACCGAGGGCTCGCCGGAGGTGCGCGTCGCCGACGCCGTCGACTCCGCCGAGGTCCGCGAGGAGGCCCGCCACCAGTTCGAGGCCGCGCACGACCGGCTCGACGCGATCCTCGTCCAGCCTCACCGCTACCGCCGCGGAGTCGTCACCCTCACGCTCGCGCTGATGGCCGCGGGCGTCGCGCTCCTGCTCGGGGGCGGCCCGCTCGTCGTGCTCCTCGCCGCCGCGACGGCCGCCGCGATCGACCTGGTCAACCAGCTGCTCGCCCGCTGGGGCCTGCCCGCCTTCTTCCAGCAGATCGCGGGCGCCGCGCTGGCGACCGGAGTGGCGGTGGTGCTGCTCGCGGTCGTGCCGCGGCTGCCCGTGGAGCTGGCGGTTCTGCCGCCCGCGCTCGTCGTCGCGTCGGGGGTGGTCGTGCTCCTCGCCGGGCTCTCGTTCGTGGGAGCGGCGGACGACGCGATCAACGGGTTCCCGATCACCGCGGGCGGCCGACTGCTCGAGGTCGGGCTGCTGACGCTGGGCATCGTCGTCGGCATCGCCGTGGTGCTCGACGGCGCGCGCTCGCTCGGGGTCGAGCTGGTGCTGGTCGACTCCTACGCCCGCCCCTGGCCGGCGGCCGTGCAGGTGCTCGGCGCCGGGGTCGCGGCGGGCGCCTGGGCGCTCTCGTCGCACACCCCGCCGCGGCCCGCGCTCATCGCCGCCCTCACCGGCGCCGGTGCGTTCCTCGTCTCCGACTCGCTGACCACCTCGGGCTTCGCGCCGCTCATGGCCAACGCCCTCCCGGCGCTGGCGATCGGCCTGCTCGGCGAGATGCTGGCCGAGCGGATGCGGGTGCCCGCCGTGGTGACGACCGCGTGCGCGATCGTCCCCCTCCTGCCCGGCCTCACCCTCTACCGCGGCGTCCTCGGCCTCACCTCGAACGCCGGCCCGAGCGCCGGGATCGAGCTCCTGCTCCAGGCGGGCATGATCGCGCTGGGCCTCGCCGGCGGAGTCACGCTCGGCCGGATCGCCTACCGCCGCCTGCGCACCCCGATCGTGCGCGCGGTGGCGCCGGTCCGCGCCCGGACCCGCCGGGACCGCGGGATCGAGCAGGCCCTCGCCGCCGACGTCCTCTATCCCGACGGCGCCGAGGCCGGGCAGGCGGACACCGCGCAGGTCGTCACGGCGCCGAGCAGCGGATCCCTCACGGCGTCCGACCCGTCGGCGCCGGCCACGGTCGACCCCGCGCCGCTGCCCGATGAGCCGGCGCCGGCCGCCGAGGAGCCGTTCACCCGCACCGGGATCGTCCCGATCGTCAGCACGATCGGCGTGACGGAGCCGGTGCCGATCGTCACCGAGGAGGATCCGGCCGACCGGGGCTGACGACAGGGCCTGCTCCCGCGGTCGGCTCCTCGCCGCAGAGGGAGGCGCCGCGCCGGTCAGTCCGCGTGGCCCCGCACGACCGCGGTCCGGCGGGTGTCGATCACGATCACCGAGCCGAGCACGATCAGGGCGAGCGACACCGAGGCGAGCGTGTCGGTCAGCCAGTGGTAGCCGAGGTAGAGCCGGGCGACGATCTGGCCGGCGATCATCCCGAGCGAGAGCGCGAAGCCCCCGATCATCCAGCTCCGGGAGGAGCGGCGGGAGGCGAGGAGGAACGTGGTGATCAGGAAGAAGTCGCTCACGCCGGTGACGTGGCCGGAGGGGAACGAGAAGGTCCCGTCGGGCCCGAGCAGCATGTACTCGACCGGCGGGCGCATCCGCATCACGAGGTGCGCGGCCAGCTGCACGCTGAGCATCCCGACGAGCATGCCGCCGGCCAGGAGGATCGGCCGCCAGAGGTGCCGCGCGAGGACGAACCAGAGCACGAGCACCGCCAGGATGATGACCGGCAGGTAGACCGGCCCGAAGACGGTGGCGAGCGCGTCCATCACGACCGTGCCCTCGGCGGAGCGCTTCTCGCGGAACCACTCGGCGACGACCGGATCGAGGACGGTGAGGCCGGTGCCGCTCGCGACCTGCGCGGTGAAGGCCGCGAAGAGGACGACGCCGACGCCGATGAGGCCGAAGCCGGCCCGGTCGAGGCCGCGGCGCGCCTCCGGGGCCATCACGCGCTCCTCGACGAGGAACCGCTGGTGGAAGCGGGCGCGGCGCGAGAGGGCGGGGGCGGTCATCCGCTCACCCTAGGGCTGCGGAGGCGCCGCCGACCGGGCCGATCGCTCAGCGTCCTGCCGCGTAGTGCGTCTGGATCTGCTCCGGCGTGAGGACCGTCGAGTACACCGCGGCGTAGCGCAGGCTGCCGCCGAAGTACGAGGAGCCGACGTTCGGCCACTGGCCGCCGAGGCTGTCGTACCCGATCTTCCAGGTGCCCGTCGTGTTCTCGGCCGTCCGGTAGGTGCTGTTGGAGGCGACCTTCACGCCGTCGACCCAGAGCGCGATGCCCGCCGTCGGCGAGAGCGTGGAGACGACGTGGTGCCAGAGCCCGTCGTTGACGGCTCGGGTGCTCGTGATGGTCTGCGCGGCGCCGTTGTAGACGCCGAAGACGAGCTTGCCGTCGGCACCGATGTAGGTGTGGCGGTCGTACTGGCCGCCGGGAGCGGTGGCTCCCGCGCTGAAGCTGAAGAGCTTGCCGCCGGCGTTCGTGGTCTTGAACCAGATCTCGGTGCTGAAGGTGCCGGGGTTCCTGATCTCCAGCGGCGTGCTCAGGTACTGGTTGGTGCCGTTCGGCGTCCAGGAGCCGCCCGCGTCGCGCGGGCAGGCCTTGGGCGTCGCGGCGGAGCTGGCCATCGCGGTCGGGAAGAGGCTGGTGGAGCGGTAGGTGCCCGGGTACTGGCCGGAGTCCGTGTCGGGCGCGGTCGTCGATCCGCTCGGCTGCGCGAGCGTGTAGGAGAAGAGCGCGGCCCCGCGGTCGGCGGCGAGGGCGCCGTCGCAGGTGAAGAACGCGGCGGCGCTGCCGACCGTGTTGGTCGAGTTCAGGATCGAGGCGGTGTACGCGCCGGAGGTGGCCGGGGCGGTGAGCAGCACGGCGGCCAGGGCGGCGGCGGCGAGGGCGGCGACGACAGACCTCGGGCGGGCGAGGAGGGTGCGCAGCCGCGCGGCCGGTGAGGCGGCGGAGAGGCGGTGCCGGCTCATGCCGTCTCCTCCTCGCGGGCGGCGCGGCGGCCGCGCTCGGCGGTCCGCTCCGGCTCCCCGGGGAGGCCGACGAAGACCGTGTAGAGCACCGGGATCGCGCAGAGCAGGACGAAGAGGACCCAGCCCCAGAACGGCAGGTGCAGAGCGGAGGAGAGGGCGTAGGCGTCTCCGTCGTGCGCCGGGATCTGCAGGCGGCCGACCTGTCCGGAGACCAGGTCCACGGGGTCGGCGCCCTCGGCGCTCACGCGGATGGGGAGGACGCCCGTCGAGACGAGCGTGGCGTTCGTCGTGCCGCTGTCGACCGTGGCCTCGAGGACGACGATGCCGACGAGCGGGCGGAGCACGAAGACGGTGACGGACGCGACGAGCGAGAGGCCGAGGATCCGCATCGACGCCCGCTGGGTGGGCGAGGCGATGAAGCGGGTGAGCAGCTGCACGAGGACGGCGCCGATGATCAGCAGCGGCAGGCCGCGCACGAGCCAGCCGAGCACCGGCAGCGCCGTGGTGACGACTCCGATGAGCTGGTCCTGGCCGGTGGCCCACGGATCGACGGCGCCGTTGATGTCGCCCTGGGTGCGGAGCGTGCCGTCGTCCGCGATCTCGACGACTCGGTGGGTGTAGGTCTCGTCGGGCGTGGTGGTGGGGTGGAAGCTGACCGCGTCGCCGACCCGGACGTCCTCGAGGGCCGTCGGCTCGGTGAGGACGAGGGTGCCGACCGGGGCGGCCGTGCCCATGGAGGGCGTCTGCACGATGAACCAGCGTCCGCCGGACGCGTGGAACAGGAGCGCCGCAGCGACCGGGCTCCCGCGCCGGGGCGCGTCGGATCGAGAGGGTCGGTTCGTCTCCGCGCGCGTTCGGCGGAGGGGACGCGGCTGGGT
>NZ_PSVI01000051.1:0-24308 GCF_002931415.1 Rathayibacter sp. AY1E8 | reverse complement strand
ACAGTCCCGCGGACGGGACGTAGCACTGCTGGGCGTGCTGGGCGCCACGTTAGCCGACGCATGTAGCGAGAGTCGATGCTCCGTCGCGGATCTCCCGTCCGCCAGGGCCGGCCCGATGAACGAAGGGGGCCCGTGGCCACGCTCATCTACGGACCGCAGAACCTCGAGATCGAATTCGAGGAGCGCGTCCTCGCGCACCTGAAGGTCGCCGTCCTCTCGAAGCTGCGCCGCAACGAAGCCTTCTCGCTCTCGTGGATGGAGGACGCCTCCACCGGACACGGCCGGAGCTCCGTCTGGCTGCACCCGTCGGTGCCGCTGCACTTCCGCTTCACCGAGGCGCACCAGCCCAAGCTCAACCGCGCGTGGATCGAGCAGATGCTCAGCGTCGCCAGCATGCACGGCGAGCTCTCGGTCCTGCCGGAGCCCGAGGAGCAGCGCCAGGGCTCCTGAGCCCTGCCGCTCCTGAGCCCTGCCGCTCCTGAGCCCTGCCGCTCCTGAGCCCTGCCGCTCCTGGGCCCTGCCGCTCCTGGGCCCTGCTGCCCCCTGATCGGGCGGCCGTCAACCCCGTCCCCTCTGCGGGGGACGCGAAGTACCGTCGAGAAGACGTCCCCGGAACCATCGGCGGACGTCGACGGACGGAGACGACCATGACGGACACCGCGCGAGCGACCGGCCTGCCCACCCTCACCCCGGTGCGGACCCTCCGCAAGGAGCAGCCGATCGAGCCGCGCCGCGTGCCGGACTCCGTCTCCGTCGGCTCCCAGCCGGTCATCGGCTGCCGGATCGACGTAAGCGGCCGCTCCTTCGTCGTCGAGCTCGACATGGCCGGCATCTTCCTGCGCCAGGTGCGCCGGAGCCTGCGCGAGGGCGAGGGCGGCCTCGTGCTGCTGCGCCACATCGACGGGATCGAGATGATCCCGTTCTCGCGCGCGACGCCGTTCGACGTCTCGGACATCGTCTGCCCCGAGGGCGTCGAGCCCGCGGACGCCCGCTCGGCCCTGGGGCTCCGCGACCGCTGATCCGCGACGGGCGGGGTGCTCCGCCCCGCGCCCGCCGCTGAGCGGGATCAGGCGGGGAGCGACGCCTCGATCAGGTCGACGATCCGAGGGTCGTCGGGCTCGACCGTCGGGCGGAACCGGTGGACCGTGCCGTCGGCGGTGATCAGGAACTTCTCGAAGTTCCACTTCACCCGGCCGGCCTTGCCGTTCTCGTCCTCCGCCTTGGTGAGCTCCGCGTAGAGCGGGTGCGCCGAGCGGCCGTTGACGCGGACCTTCTCGAACATCGGGAAGGTGACCCCCCAGGTCGTCGAGCAGTACGCCTTGATCTTGTCCTCGTCGCTCAGCTCCTGGAGGAACTGGTTGCTCGGGAAGCCGAGGACCGTGAATCCGCGCTCCCCGTAGCTCTTCTGCAGGGCCTCGAGCTTCTCGTACTGCGGGGCGAGGCCGCAGCGGGAGGCGACGTTGACGATCAGCCGCACGGGCGGGTAGTCGGCGAGGGTCGACGTGGTGCCGTCGATCGTGGTGAGGGGGATGTCGGCGATCGTGTCGGGCACGGAGGGCTCCTTCGGACGTGGTGCGTCGACGCTACTCCCCGCCGCCGAGGGAACCCCGAGTCGTGGAGGCGGCTCGCTGCGGGTTCCCGCGACGGTCCGGGGTTCCCTCCGCGCGCGCCTGCCTCCACCATGGGGGGATGGCCGCCTCGCAGCAGATCGTCTCGGTCGGCGGGCGGAGGCTGCGGCTGACGAACCTCGACAAGGTCGTCTACCCGGAGACGGGCTTCACCAAGGCCGATGTGCTCTCCTACTACGCCTCCGTCGCCTCCGCGATGCTGCCCCATCTCGCGCGCCGCCCGGTCACCCGGAAGCGCTGGGTCGACGGAGTGGGCACCGCCGAGCATCCGGGCGAGGTCTTCTTCGAGAAGAACCTCCCCTCCTCCGCCCCCTACTGGCTGAGCCGGACCCGGCTCGCGCACTCGTCGCGCGACGTCGAGTACCCGCTGGTCGACGACGTCGCCGGGCTCACCTGGCTGGCGCAGCAGGCGGCGCTCGAGCTGCACGTCCCGCAGTGGCGGGTGGGCTCCGACGGCGAGCGCCGTCCGCCCGACCGTCTCGTGCTCGACCTCGACCCGGGCGAGGGGGCGGGCCTCGCCGAGTGCGCCGAGGTCGCGTTCCTCGCCCGCGACCTGCTGGAGGGGATGGGGCTGGCTCCGCTGCCGGTGACCAGCGGGAGCAAGGGGATCCACCTCTACTGCCCGCTGGACGCCTCCGCCTCCAGCGACCAGATCTCGGCGGTCGCGCAC
Source organism: Rathayibacter sp. AY1E8 (assembly GCF_002931415.1). Taxonomy (NCBI): domain Bacteria; kingdom Bacillati; phylum Actinomycetota; class Actinomycetes; order Micrococcales; family Microbacteriaceae; genus Rathayibacter; species Rathayibacter sp. AY1E8. The sequence continues at coordinate 22,010 of NZ_PSVI01000051.1, read as the reverse complement.
GAGCTGGCGCGCGCTCTCGAGTCGGACCACCGCGACCTCGTCGTCTCGGACATGAAGAAGACCCTGCGCGAGGGCAAGGTCCTCGTCGACTGGAGCCAGAACAGCGCGGCGAAGACGACCATCGCCCCCTACTCCCTCCGGGGGCGCCTCCGGCCGGCCGCCGCCGCGCCCCGCACGTGGGAGGAGCTGGGTGCCGACAACCTGCGCCATTTGTCGCCCGACGAGGTGGTGGAGCGGCTGCGGAGCGACGGCGACCTCCTCCGCCCGCTGCTCGCCGCCCGGGGTGCCGGGCTCGAGCCGACCCCGGAGCGGATGGCGGGCTTCGCCGCGACGGACGCCTCCTCCGACCGCCTGGCGACCTACCGCAGCATGCGCGACGCGTCGAGAACGCCGGAGCCGGTGCCCGAGGCGGGGTCCGCGGGCTCCTCCTCGGGCGACTCCTTCGTCATCCAGGAGCACCACGCGCGGCGCCTGCACTACGACTTCCGGCTCGAGCACGACGGCGTCCTGGTCAGCTGGGCGGTGCCGAAGGGCCCGCCGCTGGAGGGCGACCCCAACCGGCTCGCGGTGCAGACCGAGGACCACCCCCTCGAGTACGCGACCTTCGAGGGAACGATCCCGGCGGGCGAGTACGGCGGCGGCGAGGTGCGCATCTGGGACGAGGGCACCTACGCGCTCGAGAAGTGGCGCGAGGGGAAGGAGGTGATCGCGGTGCTGACCGGCCGCCCCGACGGCGGGCTCGGCGGCGAGCCCCGCCGCTACGCCCTGCTGCACACGGGCTCGAGGGAGGGCGCCGAGAAGAACTGGCTCCTGCACCTGATAGCGCCGGGTCCCGCTCACGGGCACGGGACGCAGCGACGGGGCCGGGCGGCCGCGTCCGCCGCGTCGCCCGCTCCCCGCCCCGCACCCTCCGCAGACCGCCCGGCCGAGGACTCCGCTCCGCGCCGCCACCGCCCCATGCTCGCCACGGCCGGACGCCGCGGCGACGTGGACCCCGGGGCCGCGATCGAGATGAAGTGGGACGGCTACCGCGCTCTCGTGCGGGTGCAGGGCGGCACCGCGACCCTCACGAGCCGCAACGGCAACGACCTGACCGCGGCGTTCCCCGACCTGCTCGCCCCGCTCGCCGAGGCCGCCGCCGACGCCGTGCTCGACGGCGAGATCGTCGCCCTCGACGCTCGCGGGCGCCCCGACTTCGGCGCCCTGCAGACCCGCGGCGGGCTGACGAAGCCGCGCGAGATCGAGGCGGCCGCCCGGTCCACTCCGGTGCACCTGATGGTCTTCGACCTGCTCGAGCGCGCAGGAGACGACCTGACCGGGAGCGACTACGACACCCGTCGCTCGGCACTGGTCGAGCTCGTCGCCGAGAACGAGCGCGTGCACGTCCCGTCCGTGTTCGACGGCGACCTGGAGGAGGCGATGGCCACCAGCCGCACCCTCGGCCTCGAGGGCGTGGTCGCCAAGCGCCGCGACTCGCGCTACCAGGAGGGCAGCCGCTCGCGCGACTGGATCAAGCTCACCCACCACCGGCTGCAGGAGGTCGTGATCGTGGGCTGGCGCGAGGGCGACGGCGGCCTGCAGGGGTCGGTCGGGGCGCTGCTGACCGCGATCCCCGGCGAGGACGGGCTCGCGTACTCCGGCCGTGTGGGCACCGGCTTCAGCGACCGCGAGCGCCGCGGACTGGTCGACCGCCTGGCCGAGCACGCCACCGAGGAGCCCGCCGTCTCCGTCCCTCCGCTCGAGTCGCGCGGCGTGCACTGGGTGTCGCCCGTCCTGGTCGGCGAGGTCCGCTACCGCGAGCGCACCGCCTCCGGCACCCTCCGCCAGCCGGTCTGGCGCGGCTGGCGCGCCGACAAGGCCGCCGCGGACGTCCGCGTGGAGGAGCCGGGCAGCTGACCCTCCGGTCTTCCGACTGCGAGGCCCGGCATCGCCGCTCGCGCCGCCGATCCGCTGCGGCCCCGGGTACCTCAGTCCAGGCGCACCCCGCGCAGCAGGAGGAGGGTCGCGCCGACCGCGGCACCGGTGCCGATGAGGACACCGCCCGCTCCGGCCGCCGCCGCGAGGACGCCGAGCAGGCTGGGCAGGGCGATCAGCCCGAGGCGGTTCCCGGCCAGGCGCAGCGCAAGGGCGCGGCCGTGGCGGTCGGCGGGGGTGCGCTCGATCAGCCAGGACATCGTGATGGGCTGGCCGATCCCGAGGCCCAGGCCGAGGGCGGCGACCGCGACGAAGAGGAGCACGGTCGGCGCGGGCAGGGCGACCAGCACCAGGCAGAGCGCCGAGATCAGGATGCCGCCCACCATCACCCGGGTGCGCCCGAGCCGGGCGGTGGCCGCGCCGAGGAGGAGCCGCGAGGCCATCGACGCGAGCGCGCGCACGGTGAGCAGGGCCCCGACGACGCCGGCCGGGAGCCCGCGCTCGGCGCCGAGGGCGGGGAGGTAGACGACGGTCAGGTCGACGGCGGCGACGACGGTCGCGCTGGTCAGCAGGGCGCGCGCGAGGCCCGGCACCCGGAGGAGACCGAGCGTCGAGCCCGGAGCCGCAGCCCCCTCCGCCGCGGGTCCGCGCGGGGACGGGCTGCGGATCCCCGCCGTCGAGACCAGCAGCAGCACCGCGAGGATCCCGCCCACGAGGAACAGCGGCGCCGGGTCGGGCCGCACCGAGCCGCCCGCGAGCACCGGGATGAACGCGGGCCCGATCGCCTGCCCGAGCGACGCGGCGAACGTGTAGTAGCCGAAGCGGCTGTCGAGCCGCGTCCCTCCGGTGCCGCCCGCGACGACGGTCTGCTGCCCGACCACGCAGCCCAGGTGCCCCGCGCCGAGCAGGGCGATGCCGAGGAGCAGCCCCGCGACGCTCCCGCCCGCCAGGAGCAGCACCGCGGCCGCTCCCACCGCGACGAGCGAGCCGACGGCCATCACGGCCCGGGCGCCGACCCGGTCGACCAGCCCGCCCACCGGCAGCGCGATCAGCAGCGGCACCAGCGCGAACGAGGCGCCGAGCGCCCCGAGCGCCCAGGCCGGCACGTCGAGCCGGATCGCCTGGTAGACGGCGGCCGGCCGGAGCAGGAACGCGACGGCCTGGATGAGCACGGCGTGCGCGAGCAGGGACGGAGTCGCCAGGCGGTTCCGCACGCGCGCTCCTCCCCGCGGCGCTCGGCCGAGCACCCGCTCCCCCATCCTCCTCCCGGTGCCGCCGCCGAGTCGCCCGGATAGGATCGTCCTGCCCCCTCGAGAACGGGCCTTCTCGTGCGACTCAGCCCCGCGGCGGCGGCGAGGGGAGCGCGTGCGCGGGCAGGGTGCCGAGGCGGTGCCGGCCGCGGAGGAGGAACCAGGCCAGGCCGATCCCGACGACCGCGGCGATCACGACGACCGCGCTCCAGCGCAGCTCCTCCCCGTAGACCTCGACGCGCGGCCACGCGAGGTCGACCGTCATCGCCGCGCCCCAGAGCACCGCGACGACGTTCACCGGCAGGCCCGCGCGGCCGAGCGAGAAGCGCCCGGGCGCGGCTGCGGGCCACCGGCCGCGGAGCCGGGCGATCAGCAGCGGCACCGTCACCAGCAGGTAGGCGAGGTAGATCAGGATGACCGCCACGCTCGTCACGGCCGTGAAGATCGCCGGCGTCCCGATGTTCACGACCAGGATCAGCACCGCGAGCACCCCCACGACCAGCGCCGGCGCCACCGGTGTCCCGCGTCGCGGGTCGACGCGGGCGAGCACGCGGCTGCCGGGCAGGGCGTTGTCGCGGGCCATCGCGAAGATCAGTCGGATGGCCGCCGTGTGCACCGCCAGCGCGCACACCGTGATCGCGACGACCACGCAGAGCAGGAGGACCGATCCGAGGGGGCCGCCGAGCACCTGCAGCACGATCCGCTGCAGCCCGCCCGACGCCTGCCCGAGCGCCGGGTCGGCGAGGTCGGGCGCCGAGAGGATCCCCAGCAGCAGGATGAGGCCGCCGAGGACGAAGGAGGCGGTCACCGCCCGCAGGATCGCCGTCGGCGCGGTCCGGCGCGGATCGACCGTCTCCTCGCCGAGCGAACCCGCGGTGTCGAACCCGTACATCACGTACGCCGACGCGATCGCGGCGATGAGGAACGCGCCGGCGTACCCGCCCGGCGTGCTCCCGCCGTAGCCGCTGGTGTCGAGCAGCACGGTCGGCGGATGCACCACGTTCACCGCGAGCACCGCCACCAGCAGCACCGCCGCGACGAGCTCGATCAGCACGCCGACGCTGTTGATCCGGGCCATCAGCCGCACGCCGCGCGCGTTGACCGCGGTGGTGAACGCGATCAGCAGCGCTCCCCAGACCACCGCGCTCACCCCCGCGGAGCCGCCGAGCTGGAACCCGCTCCAGATCTGCGGGAGCGTCGCCTGGTACGCCAGCACGACGGCCGCGAGCGTGACCACGGACGCGGTGGCCATCAGCCAGCCCGCCAGCCAGCTCACCGTCGGCCCGGCGAGGCGCTTGCTCCAGTTGTAGACGGAGCCGGCGACCGGGTAGCGGGCGGCGAGCTCGGCGAAGCACAGCGCGACCATGAGCTGCCCGGTGAACACGATCGGCCAGGACCACCAGTAGGCGGGACCGCCGAGCGCGAAGCCGAAGGAGAAGAGCTGGAACGTGCCGGTCAGGATCGAGATGTAGCTCACGCCCGCGGCGAAGCTGCCGAAGCGGCCGATCCCGCGGGTGAGCGAAGGGCGGTACCCGAACTCGGCAGTCCCGTCGTCGACGTCCTCGGCGGTGCTCATCGGGCTCCCTCTCGCGGGCGCGCTCGTCGCACCGAGGTCAGGATGCCAGCCGCCGCCCGGCCGCACGACTCCCCCGTCCCGGGCGTCCGTCAGCGGGTGCTCAGCGCTCGCCCCGCTCCCGGTGCACAGGCCCCGGGCGGCCCCCGCGGACGGGAATGGCGTCAGCCGTGCGCCGCGAGCCGGGTGCGCTGGGGCACCAGGAGCTCGAGCAGCTCCTCGACCCCGTCGACCCGCTGCGGCTCGACCGGGTGCCCGGGTCCGCACGGCTTGTAGGCGGGCGGATCCACGTTCAGGACGTGCCCGACGGGCCGCCCCTTCTCCCAGACCGTGAGGAGGAAGGCCCCGTCCCGCTCGTCCGGGGCGCCGATCTCGAAGACCCGGCCGCGCACGATGGCGCACTGCGGCTCCTTGCGCGCGAGGCGTACCCAGAAGGGATGGTCTCCGGTCATGGTGTCCGTCCTCCCCGGCCGACCCGCGGCCGTGCCCGTAGCGGTCGACCGGTGATCGTGTCGTCGGCGACCCGCAGGGCCACGGTACGTCCGCCTCCCCTCAGCCGATCAGGGGGTTCACTGCGGAGCCTCGCAGTGGTAGCGGACGCCGGTCGCATCCGGGTCCGCACCACGGGAAACCACTCACTGCTCGTAGGAGTCCTCGTAGTCGGCACCACTGGTCAGCTCGCCGTCGCCGGGCTGCACGGGATGCTCGCCGGTGAGCGCGTCGATCCGCTCGCGCAGCCGTGCCACCTCCGCCGCGTTGTCCGGCTCGGGCAGGTCGCTCGGCGTGGTCTCGACGATGAGGGCGGCCGCGGCGTTCACGAGGAAGGTGGCGTCGACCGTCCCGCCGTCCGCGCCGATCCCCGTGTACTCGACGGTGTCGGCCGCGCCCTTCGAGGCGAGGGCGACGGCGTACTCGACGAGTGCGTCGGCCGCCTCGTCCCCCACCAGGATCGTCTTGTCGGCGAAGAGGATGTGCTTCATGCCGCCCATGCTCGGCAGCGCCGGCTGCGTGGAGGGAGGAGGTTGACAGAGGACCGCCGCTGACGGAAGACCTGGACAGATCGAGCAGAGAATGGCAGACCGGATTGTCGGATCCGTCCGGTCTGCGGAAGGGTGGAGGCAACGGCGGGCGTCTGCCTGCCGGAGATCAGGGGCTGGAGACGCCGATGGGGAAGCTGCACTACGACGGGACCGTCGAGATCGACTTCGAGGACCGCGTGCTCGCGCACCTGCAGATCGTCATCACCGCGAAGCTGCGCCGCAACGAGTCGTTCCTGCTCAGCTGGCGCGACGACCACAGCATGGGCGACGGCCGCAGCGCGATCTGGATCCACCCCTCCCACTCGCTCCGCTACAAGTACTTCGGCGGCCGGATGCCCCGCATCAACCCCGCCTGGATCTCCGCGCTCACCGACCTCGCGAACTCCGCAGGCGGGCTGTACGTGATCTCGGAGCCCGCCGAACCGGTGCGTCCCCCGGCGAAGGGCGACCAGCTGTGAAGCGCATCGACCTGATCTACAACGGCACCGCCTACACCGTCAACAACAGGAGCCTCGACGAGTTCCGCGCCGAGGTCGAGGCCGCCCTGGCCTCCCCGACCCCGCAGTGGCTGACCGTCAACTACGGCGAGGGTCGCGCGAACCCGGCGCTCCTCCTCGTCACGCCGTACACCCCGCTGTCGATCATCACGAACGACTTCGACGAGCTCAACGCAGAGTACGAGTAGCGGCGGACCTCCGAGAGGTCAACCACGTCGTCCGGTCGATCCGCGCCCCGTACCGTCGGGCAGGACCTCGTCGACGTCGTGCGCGGACCCCGCACGGCGACACCCGATCGACACCTCCCGCGCCTCGGCGCACGACAACGGCCGCGGACACCCGGCCAGGAGCCGTGATGACAGATCCCGCCTTCGCCGTCCTCGACGACCTCATCGCCGCCCTCGAGCGTCCCGGCTCGATCGACCCCGGCCTGAGCCGCTCCGTCGCCGTGCAGGCCGCCGTCCTCCGGCTCCCGTCGCCCCGCACCATGCACCGTCCGCGCCCGACGAGCCGCTTCACGGGCCGTCGCCTCGTGCGCCCGGGCAGCGCAGCCAGGCGGGCTCCCGCGCGTCACCGCGTCGTGGTCCCCGCCGGTCCGGCGGAGCGTCGCTCCGAGCGGAGCCGACGGCTGAAAAGGGCGCGGTGACCGACTCCGACGCTCTCTGCGACCCGTATCTGCGCGGGTATCCGATCGACGGCGTCGCGATCTCCACGCTCGGCAGCCCCTTCGGCGGCGAGACCGTCGCCGCGAGCGACAGCACCGCGAGCCGGCTGGACGAGATCCAGATCGACCTCGGCGAGGGCCCGTGCTGGGAGGCGATCCGCGCTGCCGGCCCCGTCTCGGTGCCGGACACCGGCGCGGAGGAGCGCTGGCCGCTCTTCACCGAGGCGATCGGCCCCACGGCGGTGCGCGCGGTCTTCGCCTTCCCGCTCTCGATCGCGGGGCTCTCGATCGGCGCGGTCGACCTCTACTCCCGCCGCCCCACGTCGCTCAGCGACTCCCTCCTCGGCCGGATCAGCGCCTCGACCACCGCGACGGCGCTGCTGGTGCTGGCCGCGGTGCTGCGCGACAACGAGGTCGAGGAGAGCACGAATCCGCGCTCGCGACGCGTGGTGCACCAGGCGACCGGCATGATCATCGCGCGCTACGGCAGCACGGCCGAGGAGGCGCAGCTGCTGCTGCGCGCCCACGCCTTCGCCCAGCAGCGCTCCGTCGTCGATGTCGCCTCCGGCATCGTGGCCCGGCACGACGGGTTCCCCGACCGCCCTCTCACCGCCCAGGACGACACATGGTGACGAACTCCCGCGAGCGCAGCGTCATCCAGACGTTCGTCGCCCTCTCCGACACACTGGTCGACGACTACGACGTCGTCGACTTCACCCAGACCCTCGTGGAGAGCAGCGCGACCCTCTTCGACGCCGTCTCGGCGGGGCTCGTCCTCGCCGACTCCACCGGCTCCCTCGAGGTGCTCGCCTCCACGGACGAGGACACCCGGCTGATCGAGCTGCTCCAGCTCGACAGCGGGTCGGGCCCGTGCATCCAGTGCTTCGAGACCGGGCGGCCGGTGATCGTCGAGGACGCCCGCGCCGTGGGCGAGGAGTGGGCGGAGTTCCGGACGCTGGCGGTCGAGCTCGACGTGCTCTCGGCGCACTGCGTGCCGATGCGGTCGGCGGGGACGACGATCGGCTCCCTCAACCTCTTCCAGGCCCGGCCGGGGCGGCTCGATCCGGACGACATCGCGGTCGTGCAGGCGTTCGCCGACGTCGCGACGATCGGGATCCTCCATCAGCGCGCGCTCCAGCAGAGCACGGTCACCCAGGAGCAGCTGCAGCACGCCCTCGACAGCCGGGTGCTGATCGAGCAGGCGAAGGGGATCCTCGCCTACGCCCACCGCACCACGGTCGAGCAGGCCTTCCAGGTGCTGCGGGTCCGCGCGCGAGCGACGTCGACTCCGATCACGACGCTCGCCCAGGAGATCATCCGCGACTACCGGCGCTGACGCTCCGCGCCCCGCGGAGCAGGAGCGGGGCGGATCCGCGCCGGCGGCGCCGCGGCTCGGAGCTCAGTACTCGTTCTCGAGCTCCCACGTCGCGCGGGGGTCGACGTCCGAGGCGGGCACCGGACCGCCCGCGCCGTCGAGCGCGTCGAGGCGCTCGAGGATCTCGGCGCTCGACTCCGCCGCTGCGCTACCGGTCCCTGCGACCACCAGGGGGACGCCGAGCCCGACGGTGAGCGTCACGACGGAGGAGGGGGCCGAGTCGTCGGCGACGCTGACCGTGCTCATCCGGTGCTGCTGCGCGAGCGCGAGCGAGTAGCGGACGACGGCGTCGGCGGTCGCGTCGTCGAGGGAGAGGGAGCCTCCGGTGTGGAAGAGCGTCGTCATGGTCAAGTCCTCGCAGGGCAGGCGGATGGGCATGGTTCCGTCACCGGGGGCCAGGATGCGGTGCGTTCACGCTACGCCCCGGGCGCTCGCGGGTGCAGGTCTTGCGCCGAGGCGCGCCCCTGTCGCATGGTTCGCTCCCGACGCCGGAGCAATTCCGCCATGGCTCTGAGGCGGCTCACATGTTAACGTGAACACACGCGTCGGTCCCCTCGGCTCGACGCATCCCTCCCCCGAAGGAAAGGTCTCGACGATGAGACGACGCTCCCCGGAGCCCCCTGCCGCCGCGCCTCGGCGCCGCGTGCGATCCCTCTTCCTCTCCGCTCTCGCCTGCACGAGCGTCGCCCTCACCGGCGCTCTCGTCCCCGTCTCGGCGCAGGCCGTCGACGTCCCGGCGCCCACCGCGCACTACGACATGTCGCACGCCGGCTCGGCCCTGCTCGACATCTCGGGCAACGGACGCAACGCCACCCTGACCGGCCTCACCGACGCGTCCTTCGCGAACGCCGGCGGCGACCAGGTCGCCCGGTTCAAGAACGACGGCTACGCGAGCCTCCCCCAGGGCCTGGTCACCGGAGCCGACAACGCCTTCGCCGTCGAGTACACGGTGAAGACGCAGACCACCGCCAACCAGTTCGGCTGGGTCATCGGCGACGGCGTCGGCCCGTGGAACACCACGCAGCTCGGCAACCACGTCTTCGTGAACCCGCGCAACCCCGACGGCTCGCCCAGCGGACAGGTCCTCGCGGGCATCCGCGTCAAGGAGCCCACCAGCAACGGCGAGACCCGCATGCCGTTCGGCGGCACGCTCAACCCCGGATTCACGACGCTCACGCTCGTCGGCACCGGCACCGGCTCGAACACCGTCCTCACGCTCTACCGCGACGGCACGCAGATCTCGACGGCGAACACGGCGAAGTCGATGGCGAGCATCGTCCCGACCGGATCCACGCTCGGCTACCTCGGGCGCTCGCTCTACACCGGAGACGCCCTGGTGACCGCCGACGTCACCGACGTGAAGTTCTGGGACACCTCCCTCACCGCCGAGCAGGTCGCCTCGAGCATGCCGACCGCCGACGCGAAGGCGTCCGCGACCTCCGCCCTGCTGCGCTCGGACATCCAGCCCGTCCTGCTGGCCGGCAACCCGTCGCTGACCCAGGTCTCCTCGAACCTGACGCTGCCCGCCTCCAGCAGCGGCGTCCCGCTCACCTGGACCTCCTCGAACAGCGCGGTCGTCTCGACCACCGGCGTCGTCTCGCGCACGATCGCGCAGAACACCCCGGTGACTCTGACGGCGACCACCGCTCAGGGCGCGACGATCGCCTTCGACGTCGTCGTGCTCGCCCCGAGCATCAACGACGACCTCGACGCGCTGAAGCTCGCCACGCGCACGACCGAGAACCTCCCCCTCGCGGTGAAGGGCGCCAAGAACGGCACCGACATCACCTGGACCTCGTCCGACCCGGCGCTCGTCACCCCGACGAACACGTCCTACGCCGCTCCGGCGGTCGGCGCGGCCGACCCATACCGCGGCGGCGGCGTCGTCACCCGGCCGGCCTACGGCTCCGGCGACAGGACCGTCACCCTCACCGCGAAGGCGACGCTCAACGGAGTCACCGAGACGCGCGCCTTCACCCTGACCGTCGCCGAGCTCGGCCGCACCGCTCCCGACGCGGGCTACGCCTCGGCGTACTTCAAGTCGGACGGCGACGAGAAGATCTACCAGGCCGCGACCTCGGGTAACGACTTCTTCACCTTCTCGCCGGTCAACGGCGGGAAGGCGGTCATCACCTCGACGACCGACACGAAGGGCCTGCGCGACCCGTTCATCCTCCGCTCGCACAACGGCGACAAGTACTACATGGTCGCCACCGACCTCTGCATCTCCTGCGGCACCGGCTGGGGCGACGCCCAGTCCAAGGGCAGCCTGAAGATCGAGGTCTGGGAGTCGACCGACCTGGTGCAGTGGACCCGTACCAACGGCGCCGACACCGGCATCACGGTGAACCAGCCGGCCGCCGGAATGACCTGGGCGCCCGAGGCGTACTGGGACGACGCCCTGCAGTCCTACGTCGTGTTCTTCTCCTCGCGCCTCTACTCCGACGCGACGAAGACCAACAGCGACAAGCTCTACGCCCGCGTCTTCTCCGTGATCACCCGCGACTTCCGCACCTTCACCGCTCCTCCCGCCACCTGGCAGGACACCGGCTACGCGCGGATCGACTCGACGATCACGAAGATCGGCGACTACTACTACCGCTTCACCAAGAACGAGGAGGGCGGCGCCGCCGGCACCCTCGAGGCCGGAAAGGACATCTTCCTCGAGAAGTCGAAGGTCCTGACCGCCGGGACGACCTCCTCGAACTGGAGTGCCGACCCGAACACCACCTGGCAGCTCACCGACACCCGGATGACCTCGCTCGAGACCGGCCAGGCCGGTGAGGGACCCGAGATCATCAAGCTGAACGCGGGCGACCCGAACGACACCACCGGCACGGGCGACGGCTACGCGTTCCTCGTCGACAACTACGGCGACGGCGGCTACAAGGCCTTCCTCACCTCCGGAGCGGCCATCGCCGGCAGCTCGCAGACGAACCGCCTCTCGCAGTCGGCCGACTGGAACGTCTCGCCCAAGAGCCGCGCCGGCCTCCCGGCCAGCCCGCGGCACGGCGCGTTCGTGAGCGTCCCGCAGACGGTCCTCACCGCCATGAAGAACTGGACCGGCGTCACCGCCGTCGACTCCACCACGACCCTCACCGCCGACGGCCGCACGGTCACGGCGACGGTCGCGGCGGCCGACAAGGGCGACGTCGTCGGCTCGGTCACCTTCACCGGCGGCTCGTGGACCTCGACCGTCCCGCTCTCCGGCGGCTCGGCGAGCGTCTCGGTCCCGGCGGGCGTGACCGCCGTCACGGCCTCCTACACCGGGTACGCGGACAAGCTGGTGCGCACGTCGGTCTCGGCCGCCGTCCCGCTGGACACCCTCGAGCTCGTCCCCGCCGTCGCCACGCGCTGCGTCGCCGGCAAGATCGTGCTCACCGCGACCGTGAAGAACACCGACACCGCTGCCGCGGACGTCACGATCACCTCGGCCTACGGCTCGAAGTCGTTCACCGCGGTCGCTCCCGGCTCGTCCGCCTCCGCCGCCTTCACCACCCGCCTGGCCTCGATGCCGGCCGGCACGGTGACGGTGACCGGATCGGCGACCGGCCAGCCCGCGTTCACCGCGACGGTCCCCGTCGCCGCCGCGCGCTGCTGACGCACTGACGACGAAGGGCCCCCTCCTGCGCTCGCGCGGGAGGGGGCCCTTCGTCGTTCCCGGGTCAGACGGTGGGAGCGAGCAGGTCCGCGTGGTGGACGGCCGCCACGTTCGGGTGGGCCCGGAGGCGGTAGCGCAGCGCGTTCTCGCCGTAGGTCTCGAGGATCGGCGCGTTCGTCGGGTCGACCGAGAGGCCGGACTTGAGCTCCTCGGGCAGCGGGAGCGAGGGCATGGTGGCCGAGAGCGCGGGATTGAAGAAGAACGGGATCGAGATCCGGTCCGTTCCGATCAGCGGCGAGATCACGCGGTGCAGCGTCGCCTTGAGGTAGCCGCCCGTGGCGAGCTCCAGCATCTCGCCGATGTTGACGACGAACGCGCCCTCCATCGCGGGTGCCTCGATCCATGAGCCGTCGTGCTCGACCTGCAGGCCGCCCTTGCCGGGCTCGACCAGCAGCAGCGTCAGCACGCCGCCGTCGCGGTGCGCGCCCACGCCCTGCTTGGGCTCCGGGTCGGAGGTGCCCGGGTAGCGGACGACCTTCACCAGCGAGAACGGCCGCTCGGCGAACGCCTCGTCGAACACGTCCTCCGGAGCGTCGAGCGCGACGGCCCAGGTGCGCAGCAGCCGGATCGCGACCGCGGCGAGCTCCGCGTGCCAGCGCTCGAAGACCTCGCGGAACTCCGGCAGCGCCTCGGGCCAGAGGTTCGGCCCCTCGAGGCGCTCGTAGTCGGCGACGCCGGGCCCGGCGGGAACGGCCGGTCGGTCTATGCCGATGTCGACCTGCTCGCGGTAGTCGACGTCGCCGTTGGTGAGCTCGGCGCCGAAGCGGGTGTAGCCGCGGAACTGCGGGCTGAGGGTGTTCTCGATCGCGAGCTTCTCCTCCTCCGGCAGGTCGAAGAAGCGGCGGGAGACGGCGACGACGTCGTCGAGGAGGTCCTGGGGCACGCCGTGGCCGACGAGGTAGAAGAAGCCCACGTCGTGCGTGGTCTCCCGGAGGTCGCGGCGGAAGGCGGCGGCCTCCGCCTCCCCCCGGTCGAGGCGGGACAGGTCGAGGATCGGCAGGGAATCGGTCATGCACCGACTCTCGCGCACGAACCTGCACAGCAGTCGATTGTTACGACAACCAAAACGGCGGGCCCCGCCACGGCGCGGAAGAGGTTCCTCCGCTCCGCGACCGGGCCCGCCGTGAGCGCCGAGTGTTACGGCGTGGGCATGCCGCCGTTGACGTGCAGCGTCTCGCCGACGACGTAGCTCGACTCCGGGGAGGCGAGGAACACGTAGGCGGGAGCGAGCTCGGCCGGCTGACCCCAGCGTCCGAGCGGCGTCTGCGAGCCGACCTCGGGCAGCTTGTCGGACGGCTGGCCGCCCGCGGTCTGCAGCGGCGTCCAGATCGGGCCCGGGGCGACGACGTTCACGCGGATCCCCTTGGGCGCGAGCTGCTGCGCGAGCGCCTTCGAGAACGTGTTGATCGTGGCCTTCGTGCTGGCGTAGTCGACCAGCATCGGCGACGGCTGGTAGGCCTGGATCGACGAGGTGCTGATGATCGCGGAGCCCGGGGCGAGGTGCGGCACGGCCGCCTTCGTCATCCAGAACATCGCGTAGACGTTGGTCTTGAAGGTCTCGTCGAACTGCTCGTCCGAGAGCTCGAGGAAGTCCTCGACGTGCTGCTGCTTTCCCGCGTTGTTGACGAGGATGTCGAGTCCGCCCAGACCCTCGACGGCCTTCGCGACGGCGCCCACCGCGAAGTCGTGGTCGGTGATGTCACCGGGGATGGCGACGGCGGTGCGTCCGGCCTCCTCGATCAGCGCGACGACCTTCTTCGCGTCCGACTCCTCCTCGGGGAGGTAGACGATCGCGACGTCGGCGCCCTCGCGGGCGTAGGCGATGGCGACGGCCGCGCCGATGCCCGAGTCGCCTCCGGTGACGAGCGCCCTGCGCCCGGTCAGGCGGCCGGAGCCGCGGTAGGTCGACTCGCCGCGGTCGGCGGGGTCGTCCATCTTCGAGTCGAGGCCGGAGCCCTCCTGGTACTGGGCCTCCGTGTCGATGTCGGCGAACATCGCGGTCGGGTCTTGGAACGTGTACTGGTCGTTCTGCGGAGTCTGGTCGTTCTGCGAAGTCATGTCTCGACGCTAGGTGCGCGGGATCGGCGACCGCGCGTGCTTGACAGCCCCGATCCGCCAGGACACAGGAGGTCTTCAGGAGCCGCGGAGCCCCCCGGATCGGGGAGAATGGTGCGGTGACCCGCGACGACTCCCTGTCCTTCGACACCACGGCGCCGCTGCCCGGCTGGCAGCACGCCTACTCCGGCAAGGTGCGCGACCTCTACACCCCCGACGACGCCGACCCCGTGCTCGGCGCCGACCGCATGCTCGTCGTCGCCAGCGACCGGGTCAGCGCGTACGACGCGGTCCTCGAGCCCGGAATCCCCGGCAAGGGCGAGCTGCTGACCACGCTCTCCCTCTGGTGGTTCGCGCAGCTCTCCGACGTCCCCAACCATCTGATCCCGGGCGCGATCCCCGAGGCGGTCCGCGGCCGGTCGATGCTGGTGAAGACGCTCGACATGTTCCCGATCGAGTGCGTCGTGCGCGGCTACCTCTCCGGCAGCGGCTGGAAGGAGTACCGGGAGACGGGCTCCGTCTGCGGCGTCCCGCTCCCCGAGGGCCTCCAGGACGGCGACGCGCTCCCCGAGCCGATCTACACCCCCGCGTGGAAGGCCCCGCAGGGCGAGCACGACGAGAACATCACCTTCGAGCGCACGGTCGAGATCGTCGGGGAGGAGGCCGCGGAGGCGCTGCGCACCCTCTCGCTCGCCGTCTTCCGCGAGGCGTCCACCATCGCCCTGGCCCGCGGCGTGCTGCTGGCCGACACGAAGTTCGAGTTCGGGGTCGACCGCGGGACCGGAGTCGTCACCCTCGGCGACGAGGTCCTCACGAGCGACTCCTCCCGCTACTGGGACGCCGACGACTACGACGCCGGCATCCGCGGCCGCTCGTTCGACAAGCAGATCGTGCGCGACTGGCTCTCCGACAACTGGGACGGCCAGGGCCTCCCGCCGACCCTCCCGTCCGAGATCGTCGAGCGCACGGCCGCGCGCTACCGCGAGCTCATCGAGCGCCTCACGCGCTGAGGCACCGGAACGACCTGTGGACGATCACCACCCTCGCGTCCGGCTGGAGGCCCGCGGCGAGGATCCGGACGAGGCGCGGCACAGCCTCGCGCGGCTCTACAACGGCGACGAGTGGCGCGCCGCCACCACCGCGGCCGACTTCAGCTACCGCTATGCGGCCATCGGCGACGGCGGGATGACCCTCCGCACCTCGCGGATGTCCGGGCGCCTCGCGGGCGGCGTGGGCGACTCGGACGACGTCGTCGTGCAGTGGATCGTGGGCGGCTCCGGCCGGATCGACGTCGGCCGCGCCTCGATCGCGATGGAGGAGAACCGTCCCGTCCTCTTCCCCGTCGGCCGGCCGTTCGCCTTCGACTACGTCGACTTCGACCAGCGCCTGGTGCACCTCGACCGGGGAGTGGTCGACCGGGTCGCCGCCGAGCGGGGCCTCGTCGGGTCCCTCGTCTTCGACTCCGAGCACCACCCCGACGCCGCGGCGATCCGCCGCTGGCGCACCGCCGTCGCCGACTCCGCCCGTGCGCTGCGCAGCGAGCGCGTCGAGCCGCTGCTCTGGGACGAGCTCACCCGCGCCACGGCCTCCGCGCTGCTGGACCTCTACCCTCCGGAGTCCGCTCCGGTCCCGCCCGAGCTCCTCGCACCCCGGAACGCGCGGGTCCGCACGGCCGTCGAGTACGTGCACGCCCACTGCAGCGAGCCGATCGGCCCGGCCGAGATGGCGGCGGCGTCGGGCCTGACCGTCCGGGGCCTGCAGTCCGCGTTCCAGCGGGTGCTCGGGATGCGCCCGATCGCCTACCTGCGCCTGGTGCGGCTCGACCGCGCCCGGGTGGAGCTGGCGGCGAGCCCGCCCCACGGGACGACGGTCGCCGCCGTCGCCCGGCACTGGGGCTTCGGGAACGCGGGCCGCTTCAGCGCGGCCTACGCGGAGCGGTTCGGCGAGTCGCCGAGCGCCACCCTGCAGAGCTGATCAGTCGACGAGCTCGGGCGGCGGCTGCCCCTCGAGGATGCGGCTGAGGCCGTCGAGCAGCACCGCGACGGTCGCGGCCTCCGACTCGGGCACCTTCGCGACCATCGCGCGGATCTGCTCGTAGGTCGGGTCGTCGGTGCCGACGATGGCCTTCTGCGCGCGCTCCGTCAAGCAGAGGATGCGGCCGCGGCCGTCGGACGGGTCGGGAGTGCGGTCCACGTAGCCGGCGCGGGCGAGGCGGTCGACGAGGAGGGAGACGGCCGCCGTCGTGATCGACAGGGCCGCGGACAGGTCGACGGCGCGGACGATCTCGTCGCGCCGCTCCCCGACTCCGATCAGCCGCAGGGCCGCGAGATCCGTGGCGCCGATGCCCAGGCGCCGCTCCACACGGCCGTCGTAGTCGCGCTCCGCCGTGCGCAATCGCGCGAGCAGAGCGAACAGGTCTGGCCGAGCGTCCATCGAGGTGCACCTTCCGAGCGGCAGGCGCCCCGGACGGGAACTCGCTGCCCCCATCGAACCACTTCTCCGGCGATCGGACGGCGTGTGTCCCGAAAGCGCAGTCGGCGCCGAGACTGTTAGTCAACCGACTTAGCAATACCTAGTGTCGACGGTGCGGCACGCCTTCCGTGCGCCGCCGACGGTGAGGAGGTGCGCGCGATGGGACGACTGCTCTACGGCGCACCCGCCAGCTCGCACTCCTTCGAGGACCGCGCCCTGGCCCACCTCCAGACCGTGATCACCTCGCGGTTCCGCCGCGGTGAGGGCTTCCTCCTGACGATCGAGGACGCCGAGGGCCGCCGGTCCGAACTGTGGCTCCACCCCGGCATCCCCACCCGCTACGAGTACGACGGCACCGCCGCGATCGAGCTGAACCCGCACTGGCTGCGCGAGCTCTCGAACGCCTCGAACGGCCGCCTCGGCCTCCACCTCCTCCCCGAAACCTCGTCGCCCGACGACCTCTCCGTGAAGAAGATCCCCGCATGAGCGACCACAACGGCACACTATTCCGGCGCGGAGGCACCGTCCGCTTCGTCCGCTGGATCTCGTCCCGCGACGGCGGCTGGGCCCCCGAGATCGTGCAGGGGCGCTACCTCGAGCGCGACGACCGCGGCTGGCTGGTCGAGATCGAGGGCACCCCGACGGTGCTCGCGAAGGACGACTGGGCCGTCTACCGCTGACCGGCTCTGCGCTCGGCGTACTGTTGAGCAGGTGCGTTCTCGTGATCGCCGCGGCATCACCTCGGCTCCCCTCCTCCTGACGACCATCGGAACGACGAGCCTCGTCTTCCTCTGCGCGTTCGAGTCGCTCGCCGTGACGACGATCATGCCGATCGTCAGCGCCGACCTCGACGGCCGCGCCCTCTACCCCCTGGCCTTCGCGGCGACGCTCGCCGCCGCCGTGGTCGGGATGGTCGCGGCCGGCTCCTCGGCCGACCGCCGCGGCCCGACGCCGTCGCTCGTGGTCGCGATCCTGCTCTTCACCCTGGGTCTCGTCGCCGCGGGTGCCGCGCAGTCGATGCCGGTCTTCGTGGCGGCCCGCCTGCTGCAGGGGCTGGGCAGCGGAGGGATCACCGTCACCCTCTACGTGCTCGTCGCGCGGGTCTACCCGAGCGAGCTGCATCCGAGGATCTTCGGCGCCTTCGCCGCGGCCTGGGTCGTGCCGTCGCTGGTGGGGCCGCTGGTGGCCGGAGTCGTCGCCGAGCTCGCGAGCTGGCACTGGGTCTTCTTCGGAGTCGTCGCCCTGGTGGCCCTCGCGAGCGCCGCGATCGCGCCGACGCTCCGCTCGCTCGAGCCGCGCGAGCGCCTCCCCTTCGATCGCCGGGCAGTGGGCCGCATCGCCCGCGCCGTGGTCGTCTCGGCCGGAGTCGTCGTGCTGAGCACGAGCGCCGAGCTCGCGCCCGATCTCGCCGGGCTCCTGGCCGCGGCCGCCGTGGTGGTCGTGGTCGTGGCGGTTCGCGCGCTCCTGCCCGCGGGCACGCTGCGCGCCCGGGGCGTCCTGCCGTCGGTGATCCTCCTCCGCGCCCTCGTCGCCGCGGCGT
Source organism: Rathayibacter sp. AY1E8 (assembly GCF_002931415.1). Classification (NCBI taxonomy): domain Bacteria; kingdom Bacillati; phylum Actinomycetota; class Actinomycetes; order Micrococcales; family Microbacteriaceae; genus Rathayibacter; species Rathayibacter sp. AY1E8. Next base: position 3,969 of record NZ_PSVI01000051.1, on the reverse strand, counting down.
TCTTCGGCACCGAGGTCTACCTGCCGCTGCTGCTCTCGGAGCAGTACGGCCTGCCGCCCTGGCTCTCGGGCGCCATGCTCACCGCGGGCGCCGTCTCCTGGGCTCTCGGCTCGAACCTCCAGGGGCGCCCGGGCACCCGCCTCAGCCACGGCGGAGCGATGCGGCTCGGCTCGTCGCTCGTGCTCGTCGGCATCGGAGTCGTGCTGCTCGTCACGGTGCTCGCCCTCAGCCCGATCGTCGCGGGCGTGGGCTGGTTCCTGGCCGGCGGCGGCATGGGCACGATGTTCCCGCGGATGGGGACGATGACGCTCGCGCTCTCCGCTCCGGGCCGGGAGGGCTTCAACAGCTCGGCCCTGCAGATCGCCGACTCGACCGGCGCCTCGGTCTCCCTCGCGCTGACGGGCCTTCTCGCGGCGGCGGTCACCGGGCTGATCGGGGCCGGGACCGGGGTCTTCGCCGCGACCTTCTCGTACGCCGCGCTGATCGCGATCATCGCGGTCGGTCTGGCCGGCCGGCTCGACGGGCTCCTGCGCCGCGAGGGACGCCGGGAGCCCGCCGAGCAGACTCAGCTGTAGAGCGACTCCGGCACGTCGAGGCCGTAGATCGCGCGGCCGGACGACCAGATCACCGAGCAGGCGGCCCGGAGCAGATCGGTCGCGTCGTCGCCGGCGTCCACGATCACCACGGAGTCGCCGTCGAGGCGGACCTTGGCGCCGCGGACGGCGTGCGTGCCGTTCCGCGAGACCGTCGTCGCCGGGTAGGGCAGGTGCAGCTCGCGCAGGTCGCCGAGGATGTACGTCGGCCGGAGCTTGGGCTCCGCCGCGAGGAGCTGCTTGGCCCGGTCGATCCCGGTGAGCACATGGGCGCTCTCCATGTCGGCGCCGTTCGCGCCGGCGATGTCGGTGTCGAGCCGGTCGCCGAGGAACAGCGGGTTCGTCGAGCCGAAGCGCGCGGTCGCCGCGTCGAAGATGGCCCGCTCGGGCTTGCCCGCGACGACCGGGAGCCGGCCGACCGCGGTGTGCACGGCCGAGACGAGGGTCCCGTTGCCCGGGGCGATGCCGCGCGCGACGGGGATCGTCCAGTCGGTGTTCGTCGCGACCCACGGGATCCCCGTGTGGAGCGCGAACGAGGCCTCGGCCAGCTGCTCCCAGCCGACCGTGGGCGCGAAGCCCTGGATGACCGCCGCCGGCGAGTCCTCCGCGCTGCGCGTCACGGTGAACCCGGCGCGCTCGACCTCGGAGGTGAGGCCCTCCGCCCCGACGACGAGGATCGTCGAGCCGGCCGGCACCAGGTCGGCGAGCAGCACGACCGCCGCCTGCGGGGAGGTGACGACGTCCTCGGGCCGGACGCTCAGCCCCAGCTCGGAGAGGTGCCCGGCGACGGAGGCGTCCGTGCGGGAGGCGTTGTTGGTGATGTAGCCGACGCGCAGCGTCTCGGCCGCACGGTTGAGGCTCTCCACCGCGAAGGGGATCGCGTCGGCACCCTTGTAGACGACCCCGTCGAGGTCGGCCAGGACGGAGTCGCGGCCGTCGAGCGGAGTGGGCTCAGTCCTGCTGCTGCGGAACATCGGCGTCCTCCTCGGTGGTGTCGGCGGATTCGACCGACTCGTCGGCGGTCGGGTCGGCCGAGTCGAGAGCCTCATCCGGGTCCGTCTCGGCGAGATCGTCGGACTCGAGGGACTCGTCCGCGAAGGTCGGCTCGTCCGTGTCGACGACGTCGGCGTCGGCGTCAGCGCTCGCGTCGGCGTCGTCCGCGTCCGCGTCCGCGTCGTCGTCGTCGGCGATCTCCTCGGAGACGGTCCGCCGGGCGTCGTCCTCGTCCGCGTCGTCGACGGCGGTCGGGTCGTCCTCGTCCTCGTCGTCCAGGTAGTCGTCCGCGGTCCCTTCCTCAACGCGATCGGGAGCGGACTCGGCCTCCGCCGACTCGTGCTCCTCCTCGATCACCTCGATCGTCTCGTCGTCACCGCCGCCCTCGGCCGCGAAGACGGCCTGCGCCGCGATGTCGGCGCGACGCTGCCACTCGGCCGCCTCCTCGGAGCGGCCGACCTCCTCGAGGACGAGCGAGTAGGCGGCGAAGAGATCCGGGCTGTACGAGAACGCGCGGTCCGGGTCCAGCTGCGGGATCTCGAGCTCCATGAGAGCGAGCTCCGCCTGCCCGAGGTCGAGGCGGGCGCCGGACATGGCGATGGCCAGCGACACCTGCGCGCCGGGGCTCAGCGTGGTGCGGTCGATCGACCGTCCCAGCTCGAGCGCCTTGTCGGGCCGGCCCACGCCGCGCTCGGAGTCGACCATCAGCGGCACCTGCTCGTCCGAGCCGGAGATCCTGCGGAACGTGCGCAGCTCGCGCAGCGCCAGAGCGAAGTCGCCCGTCGCGTACGCCGAGATGGCGAGCGACTCGCGGACCACGGCGATGCGTCCCGCGCGGCGGGCCGCCGAGAGCACGTGGCGGTGCGCCAGCTCGGGGTCCTCCTCGAGGAGGCGGCCGGCCATCACCAGGTGACGGGCGACCCATTCGGCGTTGTCCTTCGAGAGCGTGCGCAGCTCGTTGCGGGCGACCTTGTCGAGGTCCTTGGCCTGCACGTCGTCCGGAAGGTCCGGGTCGTCGTGGCGCGGGCGCACCGACTGGAGGGAGCGCCGCTCGCGCTCCTCCTCGGTGAGCTCCGGCTCCTCGCGGGGGCCGCCGCGTCCGCCGCCGAAGCCCTCGCGTCCGCGTCCGCCGCCCTGGCGGTCTCCGCCGCCCCGACGATCGTCCGACCACGGCCTGCTTCCCCCATCGCGCGATCCACCGCGGAACGGCGGACGCGAGTCCCCGTCACGCTGCGGACGAGAGTCGCCGCCTCCACGGTAAGGAGGCCGGGAGTCACCGTCACGCTGCGGACGCGAGTCGCCACCGCGATAGGGAGGACGCGAGTCACCGTCCCGCTGCGGACGGGAGTCCCCACCTCCACGGTAAGGAGGACGGGAGTCCCCATCCCGCTGAGGACGGGAATCCCCACCCCCGCGGTAAGGAGGACGAGAGTCACTGTCACGCTGCGGACGAGAGTCGCCGCCACCGCGGTAAGGAGGACGTGAGTCACCATCACGCTGCGGACGCGAGTCGCCGCCACCGCGATAAGGAGGACGTGAGCCACCATCACGCTGCGGACGCGAGTCGCCGCCACCGCGATAAGGAGGACGAGAGTCCCCATCGCGCTGCGGACGGGAATCCCCACCACCACGGTAAGGAGGACGCGAGTCACCATCACGCTGCGGACGGGAATCCCCACCACCACGGTAAGGAGGACGCGAGTCACCATCACGCTGCGGACGCGAATCCCCACCGCCACGGTAAGGAGGACGGGAGTCCCCGTCGCGCTGCGGACGGGAATCGCCGCCACCGCGGTAAGGAGGACGCGAGTCACCATCACGCTGCGGACGCGAATCCCCACCGCCACGGTAAGGAGGACGCGAGTCACCATCAGACTGCGGACGGGAGTCCCCGTCGCGCTGCGGACGGGAATCGCCACCACCGCGGTAAGGAGGACGCGAGTCACCATCACGCTGCGGACGGGAGTCGCCACCGCCACGATAGGGAGGACGAGCATCACCGTCGCGGCGGGGGCGGGAGTCGCCCGAGCCGCCGCGATCGTTCGAGGAGCGGCCGGGGCCGCCGGCGCGAGGCGGCCGCTCGTCACGACGTCCGGAGTCCCGGTCGTTGCGGTCGGATCCTGAGTCGTCCATGCGTTCCTCGCCTGTCGTGGTGATGCTCTGTGGAGTTGACCCGCCCGAGGGCGGGGAGGACGGCCGTAACCGTCGCACCACCCTAACCCGCACCGCGCTCCAGTGAGCAGCGGGGATCGAGGTGGTGGTTAAACAGCGATGGCCACCCATTTCTGGGTGGCCATCGTGAATGGTGTCCGGCGGTGTCCTACTCTCCCACAGGGTCCCCCCTGCAGTACCATCGGCGCTGAGAGTCTTAGCTTCCGGGTTC
>NZ_PSVI01000050.1:0-24901 GCF_002931415.1 Rathayibacter sp. AY1E8 | reverse complement strand
CCGACGACGAGATCCGCATGCCCGGGACTCTCCTCGCCCTGGGCGCCCTCGCCGACCGCGGGTACATCGGCCGCTCCGCCGCCGAGGAGTTCGCGCAGGCCGCCGGGCCCGAGCTTGATCTGGTAGTGGACGTCGTTCTGCGGGATGTTCTCGGTGACCCGCTCCCGCATCCGCTGCACCGACTCGACGAAGTTCTCGCGGGAGGCGCTCGACCAGACCTTGGGCGCGACCGCGTCGACGTACGCCCGCCCCAGCTCCTGGTCGCCGGCGAGCGGACGCGCCTTGAGCAGCGCCTGGAACTCCCAGCTCTTCGCCCACCGGTCGTAGTAGGTGATGTGCGACTCGAGGGTGCGCACGAGCGCGCCCTGCTTGCCCTCCGGGCGCAGGTTCGGGTCGACCTCCCAGAGCTCCGGCTCCATCGCCAGCGCAGAGGTCCCGCGCATGAGGAGCACGGCGAGCCGGGTGGCGACGTCGATCGCACGGGCGTTCGTCAGCTCCTTCTCCGGGTCGCCCTCGGCGACGAAGATCACGTCGACGTCGCTGACGTAGTTGAGCTCGGACGCTCCCGCCTTGCCCATGCCGATGACGGCGAAGCGGGTGGCGGCGACCTCGTCGCGGCCGAAGCGACCCGGGCCCGTGCCCTCGACCAGCTCGGTCCGCGCCACGGCGAGGGACGCCTCCAGCGCGGCTCCGGCGAGGTCGGCCAGCGCCCTCGTCACCCGGTCGATCGCCGCGACGGGGTCGGCCTGGCTCAGGTCGTGGACGACGATCCTGGTGAGGAGGCGGCGGTACCGCACGCGCAGCGCCGTCCAGCCCGCCTCCTCCCGGAGCGACGAGAAGCCGTCGACGGCGCCGACCGACTCGAGCAGCTCGGCCTTCATCTCGGCGCGCCCGGGGAGCGTGCGCACCGGCTCGAGCACGCTGGCCAGCTCGTCGGGTCGGCGCTGGAGGAAGTCGGCGAGGCCGGAGGAGGCCCCCACCACCAGAAGCAGCCGGGTCAGGGCCTCGTCGTCGGCGAGGACCGCGTCCATCCGGTCGCGGTGCCGCCGCAGCAGGTCGATCAGAGCGAGCAGCGCCTCGTCCGGGTCCGCCACCCGGGCGAAGGAGGGCAGCACCGACTCGAGCTGCCGCCCGGCGAGCTCCTCCGCCTCGGCCAGCCGCGCCCCGGTCTCGCCGAGCGCGGCGAAGCCGAGGCGTGCGACATCGCGGAGGGAGCGTTCACGGGGCATGGCCGAGGCGTCAGAGCATCTCGAGATTGCTGCGCAGCTCGTACGGCGTGACCTGGGCGCGGTACTCGGCCCAATCCTTCCGCTTGTTGAGCAGCACGAAGTTGAACACCTGCTCGCCCAGCGTCTCGGCCACGAGCTCGGACTCCTCCATCAGCGAGATGGCGCGGTCGAGGCTGGCGGGCAGAGCGCCGTAGCCGAGCGCCCGGCGCTCCGCGTCCGAGAGGGCCCACACGTTGTCCTCGGCCTCGGCCGGGAGCTCGTAGCCCTCCTCGATGCCCTTGAGCCCGGCCGCCAGGAGCAGCGAGTACGCCAGGTAGGGGTTCGCCGCGGAGTCCAGCGCCCGGTACTCGATGCGCGACGACTGCCCCTTGTTGGGCTTGTAGAGCGGAACGCGCACGAGGGCGGACCGGTTGTTGTGGCCCCACGAGACGTAGCTGGGCGCCTCGTCGCCGCCCCAGAGCCGCTTGTAGGAGTTGACGAACTGGTTCGTCACGGCGGTGATCTCGGGGGCGTGCTTGAGCAGGCCCGCGATGAACTGACGGCCGAGCTTCGAGAGCTGGTACTGGGCGCCCTGCTCGTAGAACACGTTCACGTCGCCCTCGAAGAGCGAGAGATGCGTGTGCATGCCCGAGCCGGGGTGCCCGGAGAGCGGCTTCGGCATGAACGTCGCGTAGACGCCCTGCTCGATCGCCACCTCCTTGATCACGGTGCGGAAGGTCATGATGTTGTCGGCCGTCGTCAGCGCGTCCGCGTAGCGGAGGTCGATCTCGTTCTGGCCGGGGCCCGCCTCGTGGTGGCTGAACTCGACCGAGATGCCCAGATCCTCCAGCATGCGCACGGAGCGGCGGCGGAAGTCGTGCGCCGTGCCCCCGGGGACGTTGTCGAAGTACCCGGCGGAGTCGACCGGTTCCGGACCCTCGGCGCCGAAGGACGACGACTTGAGGAGGTAGAACTCGATCTCGGGGTGCGTGTAGAAGGTGAACCCGCGCTCGGCCGCCTTCGCCAGCGTGCGCTTGAGCACATTGCGCGGGTCGGCGACGGCGGGCTGGCCGTCCGGCGTGGTGATGTCGCAGAACATCCGCGCCGTCGGGTCGATCTCTCCGCGCCACGGGAGGATCTGGAAGGTCGACGGGTCCGGATGCGCGAGGACGTCGGCCTCGAAGGAGCGGGTGAGGCCCTCGATGGCGGAGCCGTCGAAGCCGAGCCCCTCCGCGAACGCGCCCTCCACCTCGGCCGGCGCGATCGCGACCGACTTCAGCGTGCCGACGACGTCGGTGAACCAGAGGCGAACGAATTTGATCCCTCGCTCTTCAATGGTGCGAAGAACGAAGTCCCGTTGCTTGTCCATCCAGACCCCTCCTGTTTCGACCCTCAGGCTACTGCCTCCGACCGGGGCCCGCGGGGCGCCCGAGGCGCGCCGTAGACTGGCGCCCATGTCAGCGCAGCCCGTGAAACGCGTTCGAACCCGCCACTTCCAGAACGCGAAGGACTCCGGTGTCCGCATCACCGGGCTGACCAGCTACGACCAGCTGACGGCGAAGATCTTCGACGACGCCGGGATCGACTTCCTCCTCGTGGGCGACTCCGCCGGCAACACGGTGCTCGGCTACGACACCACTCTGCCCGTCACCGTCGACGAGCTCATCCCGCTGGCACGTGCCGTCGCCGGAGCCGTCGAGCGCGCCTTCGTCGTCGCCGACATGCCCTTCGGCTCCTACGAGTCGGGTGCCGACGACGCGCTGCACACGGCGTTCCGCTTCATGAAGGAGACGCACGCGCACGCGGTGAAGCTCGAGGGCGGAGTCCGCTCCGCCGAGCAGATCCGGCGCATCGTCGAGGCGGGCATCCCCGTGATGGCGCACATCGGCTTCACGCCGCAGAGCGAGCACGGGCTCGGCGGCCACATGGTCCAGGGGCGCGGCGAGGGCATCGAGCAGCTGCTCGCCGACGCACGAGCCGTCCAGGAGGCCGGGGCGTTCGCCGTCGTCCTCGAGATGGTGCCCGCGGACGCGGCACGCCAGGTGACGGAGGAGCTGCGCATCCCGACGATCGGAGTCGGAGCGGGACCGCACGTCGACGGACAGCTGCTCGTGTGGACGGACTTCGCCGGATTCACCACCGGCCGCATCCCCCGCTTCGTGAAGCAGTACGCGGATCTGCGCGGCGTGCTCACCGGAGCGGTCACCGCGTACCGGGACGACGTGGAGTCCGGCGCCTACCCCGGCGCCGAGCACAGCTACGAGTAGCCGCGGTCAGCGGTCCTCGGCGGCGTCCTCCTCGGCCCACTTGCGGCTGTTCTCGTGCAGCCGCTCGAGGGCGTGCTCCGCCTCCTCGCGAGAGGAGAAGGGTCCCACCCGGTCGACGGAGGGGGACACGAATCCCTGCTCCACCGTGCCGGCCTTGAGGTTGTACCACCAGGAGTTCGCGTCGCCGTCAGCCATGCCGCGATCCTACGCCGCAGCCCGCGTCGGTCCGCACCCCCGCCCTTCGCTAGCATGGCCGCTATGACTGCTGCGGCGACCGCCATCGGGATCGACATCGGGGGAACGGGCATCAAGGGGGCCTCGGTGGACCTGGCCGCGGGCACCCTGCTCAGCGACCGGATGAAGCTCGCCACTCCCCAGGGAGGCACGCCGAAGGACATCGTCGCCACCGTTCAGCAGATCCTCGAGAGAATCCCGGACCTGCCCTCGGACACCCCGGTCGGCATCTGCTTCCCCGCCGTCGTCGTCCACGGACGGACGATGTCGGCGGCGAACGTGTCGGACGAGTGGATCGGCCTCGAGGCCGAGAAGCTGTTCGAGGACGCGATCGGCCGGAACATCTTCTTCGTCAACGACGCCGACGCGGCGGGCTACGCCGAGTCGCGCTTCGGAGCGGCGAAGGACAAGGAGGGCCTGGTCATCATGACCACCCTCGGCACCGGCATCGGGACGGCGCAGATCCACGACGGGATCCTCATCCCCAACGCCGAGCTCGGCCACCTCGAGATCCACGGCGGCGACTACGAGAAGAAGGCCTCGTTCGCCGCCAAGGAGCGCGACGACCTCGACTACAAGCACTGGGCGAAGCGCCTGCAGCGCTACTACTCCCACCTCGAGGCGCTGCTCTGGCCCGATCTCTTCATCGTCGGCGGCGGCATCTCCAAGCACCACGACGAGTTCCTCCCGCTGCTCGACCTGCGCACCCCGATCATCCCGGCGGCGCTCCGCAACAACGCCGGCATCCTCGGCGCGGCCGCGCTCGCAGGGCGGGGCTGAGTCTTTTTCCTCGGCGGTCCCCGCCCGCCGAGGCGCGGTCGGCCTCGGGAGGTGACGCGTTCCGGGGAGCGGGGGGCGGACGGCTACGGCGAAACGCTGGCACGCGTTTCGCCGGTTCGCCTGGTGAGTGGCGCCACGGCGGACGGACGTGATCAGACTTTCAGTGTTCAGTGGTCGCGGTGAGCCAGGACGGGGGCGGGGGCACCTGGTCCTCGGGGTCGATCCGCAGCGGCGTCCCAGGACCGTCCTCGGGGATCGGCGCCTGCCGGACGTCGTGCTGCACCGCTTCGTCCGCAGGAGGCAGCGCGAGAGATGGACCGCGCCAGTCTCAACGAGCAGCCGCGCAAGGATGTATCGAGACCCCGGAACCGCCACGGCAGGCCGTCGCGCTGCCTGCGGGCGGGAGCGCGAGCTCGGCGACCGGCGGAGACGCGAGATGCCCCGCCGGGGCGGGGCATCTCGTGGCGAAGGGGTCGGCTGATACGCCGGGTTCTGTTCACGCCGCGCCTCTCGGCGGGCGCTGGACGGCCATCTCTCTCGGAGCCACGTCGCCGTGACCCTCCAGCGGTCTACCCGAGGACCCGACGAGCAGCCGCATCGTCCTCTGTCTGACCTTGCTCCGGGCGAGGTTTACCGAGCGGACCGGATCACTCCGGCCCCTGGTGGTCTCTTACACCACCGTTTCACCCTTACCGCCGGCCGGAGCCGACGGCGGTCTGTTCTCTGTGGCACTGTCTCGCGGGTCGCCCCGGGTGGGTGTTGCCCACCGCCCTGCTCTGCGGAGCCCGGACGTTCCTCGGCACCACGGCTCTCGCCGCGGTGACGCGACCGTCTTGCCGGCCCGTTCGCCCGTCCAGTGTACGGCTCAGGCGAGGGTGGACTCCTCGCCGCGCACCAGGATGCAGCCGCTGTCGGGGCAGAGGACGACCTCGTCCGGAGCGGAGGCGCGGATCCAGGAGAGGTCCGACTCGGTGAGGGCCACGCCGCTCCCCTCCGACACCTTCCCGCGGAGGAGGGCCGCGCCGACTCCGTAGCGGGCGCGCTGCTTCTCGTACAGCTCGACCAGGTCCTCCGGAAGCGTCGTCACCAGATCGGCGCGGTCCCGGGCGAGCGCCTCCTGCTTGTCGCGGAGCTTCTCGGCCTGCGCGTCGCGCTCCTCGGCGAGGGTCCCGAGCGAGGCGACGACCTCGTCGCGCTCGGCCTGAGCCGCGGCGACCTCGGACTCGATGCCCTCGATCCGCTCCATCAGGGTCAGCTCGATGTCCTCGAGGTCTCCCCGCCGCTTCACGAGGGAGGTGATCTCGCTCTCGAGCGCGGCGATGTCCTTGGCCGCGGATGCGGTCTGCAGGCGGTCGCGATCGCGGGTGAGCCGCTTCTCGACCACGCTGACGTCGGACTCGATGCGCCCGAGCTCGGTGCGCACGTCCTCGAGGCGCCCTGTGCGCTCGGCGAGGGAGCGGCGGGTCTCGTTGTCGCGGGCCTGCATCGCCTGGATCCGCGCGATCTGCGGGAGCGTCGCGAGGGCGTGGCGCAGCTGCGCGCCCCTCGTGTCCAGACTCGCCAGAGTCAGGAGTTCGCGCTGGTGTGCGGGGCTGGCTTTCACGTGGCGGTCCTCGTTCCCGGCGCGCAGTACGGACGCGCCGCGTCCATTCTCCCGTGCCCGCGGCGGGTCAGTGCACGATCGCGAAATCCCACGGGTCGGTGCGGGTCTCGCTCACCTCGACGGTGACCGTGGGCAGGGCCTCCCGCAGCGCGGTCGCGGCGACGTCGAGCCACAGCCACTCGCTCGCCCAGTGCGAGACGTCGATGAGGGCGGGGCCGGTGCCGTGCAGGGCCTTCTCGCGCGCCTCGGAGGCCGGGTGGTGCCGGAGGTCGGCTGTGATGAAGACGTCGCTCGTGCGGACGGCGGGGGCGTCCAGGAGGGAGTCCCCCGCTCCCCCGCAGAGCGACACGCGGCGCACGGGTGTCTCGTAGGCGCCCGCGACCCGCACTCCCCCCGCGGTGGCCGGCAGGAGCTCGGCCACGGCTCCGGCCAGGCGTCCGAGCGTCACCTCCTCGGGCAGATCGCCCACCCGGCCGAGCCCGACCGACGGGTCGGCGCCCGGGACGATCGGAGTCGTGCCGGTCAGGCCGAGGCGGGTCGCGATCACGTCCGAGACGCCGTCCGCGACGATGTCGGCGTTCGTGTGGGCCGAGATCAGTGCGCAGCCGCCCCGGACGAGGTCCGCGAGCAGGCGGCCCTTGTAGCCGTCCTCGGCGATCGAGGTGACGCCGCGCAGCAGCAGCGGGTGGTGCGCGACCAGGAGCTGGTATCCGCCGTCGACGGCCTCCGCGACGGTGTCGGAGACCACGTCGACCGTGAGCAGGATCCGCTCCACCGCGGCGTCGGGGTCGCCGGTGACCAGGCCGGGCGCGTCCCAGCTCTCGGCGGCCGCCTCGGGCCAGAGACGGTCGATGACGGCGTGGACGTCGCGCAGTGAGGGCATGCGTCCAGGGTAGGGCCGCTCAGGGCGGGTGGTCGGTCTCCACGGCGCGGATCTCGGCGTCGGCCGCCGCGTCCAGGTCGGCTCGCGGGTGGTCGTCCGACTCCAGCAGGAGGAGGGTGATGCCGCCGTACCGCTCGATCTCGATCAGGCCCGCGACTCCGGAGGCGGCGAGCACGTGGCCGCCGATCCCGCCGGTGGTGTCGACGACGTGCGTGTGCAGGCCGGCGACGCTGATCCCCTGGAACGGCTGCGGGCCGACGAAGCCCAGCAGCGTGCCCTCGACGCCGGTCAGCCGGACCTCGTGCTGGTCGCGCATCGCGTCCGCCGGGCGGCGGTAGGGCTCCGCCCGCGCGATCGGCCGGCGCAGGGTCGGGGTCTCCGCCCGCGCGCGCAGGCGGACGCCGACGAAGACGTCCGGGCCGGGCACGAGCGAGCGCACTGCGGCCAGTCTGCCGAGCGGCGCGATCGGGAGCCGTCGCGGCGCACGGTCGGTGGTCCGTGCTTGCCTGGGGACCATGAACGAGTACCTCCCCTGGGCCGTCGCGGCCGCCCTGCTCCTGGCCCTTCTCATCACGGTCGTCGCCGGCCGCCGACGGCGCACTGCGGCGAGAGCGGCGGCGGAGCAGGCCGCGGAGGAGGCCTCGGAGGAGCACCAGCGCACGATCGCCGAGCGCGACCGGAGCCACGAGGCGGCGCTCAAGGCATTGACGCGCGCGCGCGACGCCGAGCGCGACCTCAGTCGGACCGAGCTCGAGACGGCGCAGGAGGAGGTCGAGCAGACCCGTGACGCGCTCGCCAGGACCTGGAGCAGCGAGGCCGTCTCGCACACCCTGATCCGGGAGGCGTGCGCCTCGGCGGGGCTGTCCGGCGTCCTCGCCACGAACGTCGTCTTCGTACCGGTCGACGCGCGCACGACGCGCCGCTTCCTCGCGCAGATCGACCATCTGCTGCTCACCCGGCACGGCGCGCTCATCATCGAGGCCAAGTACTGGCAGGGGGTCGTCTTCGACGGCGTGCGACCCGGTACTGTCCACCCCTCCTACGGCGTCCTCCTCGACGAGGACGCCCTGCCCGAGGCCTTCGCGGTTCAGATCGCACCGGGGACGGTGTCGCGGTGGACGGTGCGCACGCATGTCGAGCAGCACGTCCCCGCCCGGCAGGTCCGGATCCAGGCCGCGAGGTTCAAGGAGCACCTGGCCCTGAACGGTCTGCCCACGCCGTGGTTCGAGACGGCCGTGCTCTACAGCCACCCCGACGTCAGGACGTACGCGCCCGGATGGCAGGGCACGGGAGCGGCACGGACGAGGATCCTGACGGGAGTCGACGAGCTGACGGACGCTCTGGCCGATCTCGCACGGCGCCCGGGCACCACGATCGGGGAGGACGCCTGGGGCGAGCTCTCCGGATTCCTCGCCGGATGCGGCGGCCATGTGGAGCCGGTCGGGCCGACGCGTGCGTGACCAGCAGGGGGACCCGGCGGCCGGGCGGGTACGGTCATGACCGGCCTGAGCCGGAAAGGACGGCGCCAGACCCTGTAGCGCCGTGAACGACGAAGGTCCGCACTCCCGGAGGAGTGCGGACCTGTTCGGTGGATCCGAGGGGATTCGAACCCCTGACCCCCTGCATGCCATGCAGGTGCGCTACCAGCTGCGCCACGGACCCGTGTTGTGTTCTGTCTTGCTTCGTACTGTCTTTCGCTGTCTCCGCCCGGCGGAAGCAACTCGAATAAACTACAACACGATTCGCGTGAAGTGAAATCGAGCGCTGTCGCCGGGCGTGTTCGTCAGTTCGAGGACGTCGACGAGTCGACGGCGACGGGCTGCTCGAGGGTGAACGGCACCGTCGGGCAGTCCTTCCAGAGGCGCTCGAGCGAGTAGTACATGCGGTCCTCCTCGTGGAAGACGTGCACGACGAGGTCGCCGAAGTCGAGGAGGATCCAGCGGCCCTCCGCACGGCCCTCGCGGCGCAGCAGCTTGGCGCCGGAGTCGTTCAGGCGGTCCTCCACCTCGTTCGCGATCGCGACCACGTTGCGCTCGGAGCGGCCGGTGGCGAGGAGGAAGATGTCGACCAGCGGCAGCGGCCCCGAGACGTCGAGGGCGACGAGGTCCTCACCGCCCTTGGAGTCGGCGGCGGTGGCCGCGAGCTGGAGCAGGGCGCGGGCGGAATCGGTCGCAGTCATGAAGCCTTCAGTGTCGGTGGTGGAGATCAGAAGATGTTGAGCACGAAGCCGCCGATGAACAGCGCGATCGCGCCGACCAGCAGGACGGCCGCGGTGATCGCGAGGACCACCGGGACGCTCACGCCGGCGCGCTTCTGCGGCGCGATCATCGAGGTGCCGGCGGCGTGGGTGGAGACGGCGCTGGACGCCCGGACCGGCTCGGACTCGCCGACGGGCTGCTCGCGGTCGATGCGGTCGACGTAGCGGTCCACATCGGGCGAGTCGTAGAGGTTCGGGTGCTGTCCCGTGGAGCCGAGGCTGCGCGGGAGGTCGAACGAGCCGGTGACGAGGATCTCCCCCGTGTCCGTGCCGACTGTCGCGCCGGGGCCCGTGGTCGGCAGGATCAGCGCGTTGGTGGTGGTGACGGCACCGGTGGCGGCGACTCCGCTCGCGATGAGGGAGTCGAACGAGGCGTCCACCTCCTCCTTCGACTTGCTGTCGAGTTCCTCGGTGATGGCGAGGTGCTCGATCGGCGGCTCGAAGCTCCCGGTGATCTCGGTGGCCTTCTCGTCGGCGATGTCGAGGGATCCGCCCACCGACGCGAAGAGCGCGGTGTTCAGGTGCGGCTGCTCGGGCTGCTCGCCGGCCGTCGGCTGCTCGTCGTCCGCGTCCCGCTCGTCGGAGGCGTCCGCGGACGGCGTCTCGTCGTCGGAGGAGGAGCTCTCGATCTCGGCCTCGTGCACCTCGGCCGCGTCGGCGTCCGCGGTCGCATCGGTGGCGGACTCGTCCGCCTCCTCCTCGGACGCCTCGGGGGCGTCCTCGGTGACGACGTCCTCGTCGCCCTCCGGCTCCTGCTCCGCTGCGCCCTCGGGCACCGGCTCCGCATCACGGGACTCGTCGGCCGCCTCGATCACGGGGACCGCCCCGGTCGGCGGGAGCGCCGAGGCGCGCTCGAGGGCGCCCTCGACGTAGTCGGAGCGCTCGTCGTCGGACCGCTCCTCGTCGGCGGGCGGCTCCGCCTCCGGTGCGGCGGCGACCTTCTCCGCCTGCTGCTGCGCCAGCAGTGCGCGCAGCTCCCGACGGGTCAGCTGGCGGCCCGTGGCGTTCTCGGTGGCGACGATCTCCATCGAGGAGGTGCGCAGGTCGGGCTCGCTCGCGGGGCTCGGCTCGACGGGGGTGATCCGCAGGGCCTGGGTGGGGGTCAGCACCGGCATGTCGCCGGCGGTGGTGGCGGTCGCGGTGGCAGCTCGGCGGGACGTCGTCGGAACGGCGGCGGTCGTGGCCGCACCGGCCTCGCGCCTCTCGCGCTCGCGGATCTCGCGCCGGGTGAGCGGCTTCTCCTCGGGCTGAACTGTCATGACGTGCTCCGATACAGGTGGTGCTTCGAGATGTACTGGACGACACCGTCGGGAACCAGGTACCAGACCGGATGACCCCGGTTGACGCGGCTCCGACAGTCGGTCGAGGAGATCGCCAGTGCCGGAATCTCCAACAAGGATACGTCCTGGGCCGGCAATCCCGAAACGTTGAGGACGTGCCCCGGCCGGCTGACGGCGACGAAGTGGGCCAGCTCCCACAGCTCGTCGTAGTCCTTCCAGCTCAGGATCTGAGCGACCGCGTCCGCGCCGGTGATGAAGAACAGCTCGGCGTCGGGGTGCGCGGCGTGGATGTCGCGCAGGGTGTCGATCGTGTAGGTCGTGCCGATGCGGTCCACGTCGACTCGGCTGACGGTGAAGCGCGGGTTCGACGCCGTCGCGATCACCGTCATCAGGTACCGGTGCTCGGCGGAGGTCACCGTCTTCTTGTGCCACGGCTGGCCGGTGGGCACGAAGACGACCTCGTCCAGGTCGAACGACTGGGCCACCTCGGAGGCGGCGACCAGGTGACCGTGGTGGATCGGGTCGAAGGTGCCGCCCATCACGCCGATGCGCGGACGCCGCGGGCCTCCGCTCGCGGCGGACGTCACGATCGCTGGGCTCCCCGCCTAGTGTCCGTGACCGTGCTGGTCGTGGGAGCCGGCACCGGTCTTGTGCGAGTGGCGGTTCGCCACGTCCCGGTAGCTCCAAGTGACGAAGCCGAGCGCCGTGAAGGCGACGGCGGCGATCAGGCCGAAGACGATCGGGGGGAACGGCAGCTCCGTGTGGGCCGCTGCTTCGGCGAGGACGGTCGTCGCGAGGGACATGCAGTGCTCCTTGGAGGTCGTGGTCGCCCCGGCGGGGCTCCGACGAGTCTACCCGGACGCCGCTCGACGCCGGATCGCCGGTCCGGGCGCTAGGCGCGGACCTGTCCCGCGCCGCGCAGCAGCCACTTCGTGCTGGTCAGCTCGGGAAGGCCCATGGGGCCCCGAGCGTGCAGCTTCTGCGTCGAGATGCCGACCTCGGCGCCGAACCCGAACTCCCCGCCGTCGGTGAAGCGGGTGGAGGCGTTGACCATCACGACCGCGGAGTCGACCTCGGCGAGGAAGCGCTCGGCGCTTCGGAGGTCGTTCGTCACGATCGACTCGGTGTGGTGGGTGGAGTACCGGTCGATGTGGGCCATCGCGGCCTCTAGGTCGTCGACGATCGCGACGGCGACGTCGAGCGAGTAGTACTCCGCGGACCAGTCCTCATCGGTGGCGGGCACCGCGTCGGGCCAGAGCGCCGCGACGCGCTCGTCGCCGTGCACGGTCACTCCCGCTTCCGCGAGCCGGCCGAGGACGGGCGGGAGGAGGCGCTCGGCGGCGTCGCGGTGGACGAGGAGGGTCTCGAGGGCGTTGCAGGTGCTCGGACGCTGCACCTTGGCGTTGTGGACGATGTCCACGGCCCACCGCTCGTCGGCACTGGCGTCGAGGAAGACGTGGACGACTCCGGCGCCCGTCTCGATCACGGGGACCGTCGACTCCGTCACGACCGACTCGATGAGGCCCGCGCTCCCCCGCGGCACCAGGACGTCGACGTAGCCGCGCGCTCGCATGAGGGCCTTCGCGCCCTCGCGGCCGTGGTCGTCGACCGTCTGCACCAGCTCGGCGGGCAGGCCCACGGAGGCGACGGCCTCCTGCAGCAGCTCCACCAGGACGCGGTTCGTGTTCTCCGCGGCCGTGCCTCCGCGCAGGATCACGGCGTTCCCGCTCTTGAGGGCGAGCGCCGCGATGTCGATGGTGACGTTCGGGCGCGCCTCGTAGATCGCTCCGACCACGCCGAACGGGACCCGCACCTGGGTGAGGGAGGCGCCGTTGGGCAGGTTCGATCCCCGCACCGTCTGCCCGACCGGATCGGTGAGCCCGACGACCGCGACGACGGCGTCGGCGAGGGACCCCAGGCGCACCGCATCGAGGCGGAGGCGGTCCTGCAGGCCCGGGCTCATGCCGCTCTCGCGACCCCGCTGGAGGTCGAGCTCGTTCGCCGGGACGACGCGCTCGGCGCTCGAGCGCACCGCGTCGGCGATGGCGAGCAGAGCCCGGTTCTTGAGGTCGGTGGTCGCACTGCGGAGGGAGCGCGACGCGACGCGGGAAGCGGCGAACCGCTCGGTCAGCGCACTGCTGTCGGGGGTCGTCTGCGGCATCCGGCCAGTGTAGAGGCAGACGACCCCGGCGGCGGGAGTCAGCTCTCCTCGCCGGCCTCCGTGCCGTCGCCCTCGTCGGCGACGCGCCAGACGCCGCCCTGGCGCTCGCGCTCGAGTTCCGCGCGGGCCTCGGCCTTGGCGTCCATCCGCTCGAAGTAGTCCTCGCGACGCTCGTTGCGGGTCTTGCGCCGGTTGTCCTCGAGGCGGAGGTCCGTTCCGCGGGGCGCGGTGATGAGCTCGGCCGTCGAGGTGAGGGTCGGCTCCCAGTCGAAGACGACGCCGTCGCCGGGGCCGATGACGACGGTGGAGCCGGCGACCGCTCCAGCCGAGAACAGGCCGTTCTCGACTCCGAGCTTGGCCAGGCGGTCGGCGAGGAAGCCGACGGCCTCGTCGTTCGTGAAGTCGGTCTGCGCGACCCAGCGCACGGGCTTGGTGCCCAGGACCCGGTACACGTTGCCGTACGAGCCGCCCTCGACCCGGATCTCGAAGTCCTTCTCGTCCACGGCGCGGGGGCGGATGGTGATGCGCTCCACCCGCGGCACGGCGGCGAGCTCGAGGCGGTGCTTCTCGACGATCTCGGCGAGGGCGAACGTCAGCTGGCGGAGTCCCGAGTGGCTGACCGTCGAGATCTCGAACACGCGGTAGCCGCGGCCCTCGAGGTCGGCCCGGACGAAGTCGGCCAGTTCCTGGGCCTCGGGCACGTCGACCTTGTTGAGCGCGATCAGCTGCGGCCGCTCGATCAGCGGCACCTGTCCGTCGCCGACGGGGTACGCCGCCAGCTCCCCGAGGATGATGTCGAGGTCGGTCAGCGGGTCGCGGCCGGGCTCGAGCGTGGCGCAGTCGAGCACGTGGACGAGGGCGGTGCAGCGCTCGACGTGGCGGAGGAACTCCAGGCCCAGGCCCTTGCCCTCGCTCGCGCCCTCGATGAGACCGGGCACGTCGGCGACGGTGAAGCGCGACTCCCCCGCCTGCACGACGCCGAGGTTGGGCGCGAGGGTCGTGAACGGGTAGTCCGCGATCTTCGGCTTGGCCGCCGAGATCGCCGCGACGAGGCTCGACTTGCCCGCCGAGGGGAATCCGACGAGCGCGACGTCCGCGACGGTCTTCAGCTCGAGGACGACGTCGCCCTCCCAGCCCGGCGTGCCGAGCAGCGCGAAGCCGGGCGCCTTGCGCTTCGTGGTGGCGAGAGAGGCGTTCCCGAGCCCGCCCTGCCCGCCCGGAGCGATGACGAACCGGAGGCCGGGCTCGTCCATGTCGATCAGCTGGTCGCCGTCCGGCGACTTGACGACCGTGCCGACCGGGACGGGGAGCTCCATGAGCTCGCCGTTCCCGCCCGCGCGGTGGTCGCCCATGCCGGGACCGCCGTTCTCGGAGCTGCGGTGCGGGTGGCGGTGGTAGGCGAGCAGCGTCGTCGTCTGCGGGTCGGCGACGAGGACGATGTCGCCCCCGTGCCCGCCGTTGCCGCCGTCGGGGCCGGCGAGCGGCTTGAACTTCTCGCGACGGACGGAGACGCAGCCGTTGCCGCCGTGGCCGGCACGCAGATGCAGCGTGACGTTGTCGACGAAGGTGACCATGGTGTGAATCCGTCCGTGAGTGCGTGCGGCGCCGGGATGCCGGCGCCGGGGGGCTGTGCCCCGGTAAACGCGCAAGGGGCGAGCCGAAGCCCGCCCCTTGCGTCCTGTGCCTGTGCGGCCGAGGAGGTCGACCCTACTGGGCGGCCGCCACGATGTTGACGACCTTGCGGCCGCCCTTGCTGCCGAACTCGACAGCGCCCGCCGAGAGGGCGAACAGGGTGTCGTCGCCACCGCGTCCGACGTTCGCGCCGGGGTGGAAGTGCGTGCCGCGCTGGCGGACGATGATCTCGCCCGCGTTCACGACCTGGCCGCCGAAGCGCTTGACGCCGAGACGCTGCGCGTTCGAGTCGCGACCGTTGCGAGTGGAGCTCGCGCCCTTCTTGTGTGCCATTTCTCATCTCCTCGAGACCGGGGGGCCGCAGCCCCGTGCTGTTGCCCTGCAGGGCGATGGCTCGCTCCGCAGGTCAGCTCAATTCCTTTGCAGGACTACTTGATGCCAGTGACCTTGACGCGCGTGAGGTCCTGACGGTGCCCCTGGCGCTTCTTGTAACCGGTCTTGTTCTTGAACTTCTGGATGATGATCTTCGGACCACGGAGGTCCTCGAGCACCTCGGCGGTGACGGTGACGCCCGCGAGGGTCGCCGCGTCCGAGGTGATCGACTCACCGTCGACGAGCAGCACGGCAGGAAGCTGCACGGTGCCGTTCTCGTCGGCCTTGACGCGGTCCATCGTCACGATGGTGCCGACCTCGACCTTCTCCTGCCGACCGCCGGCGCGCACAACTGCGTAAACCACTTCTCGTACCTGTTTCTCGTCTGGACGGAGCGGAGGCCTCGTCCGGGGCTTGTAGGGACGGGGCTGAGCCCCGGTCTTCCGGTTCGTACCCGTCTCCTCACGACACGAGGGAACCGGCACCGCGGCCCGCGCCCCGTGAGGGGCGGAGCGACAACGGAAATCTGCGTGAGCACATGGATCGCGCCACACCAACGGTCAAGAGTACGGGATCCGCGCTCCACGGTCAAACGCACACGACTGCGAAGCCGTGTCCACCCGACCGGCGACCCCGTCACGATAGTCGAGGAGGAGGCGCGTGGACGGACGGCGCGCCGCCTACGATCGGGGAATGGTCATCCTCGTCGACGGCGCGCGCTGGCCGGCGCACGGCCGGCTGTGGGCGCACCTCGTGAGCGACGTCTCGCTCGAGGAGCTCCACGACTTCGCGCGCCGTCTCGGCGTGCCCGAGCGCGGCTTCGACCTGGACCACTACGACGTGCCCGAGGAGCGGATCGACGAGCTCGTCGCCGCGGGCGCGGTCCCCGTCGGCGCGCGGGAGCTGGTCGAGCGGCTGAGGCGGAGCGGGCTCCGCGTCCGCGGGCGCGACCGGGACGCCGAGAGGGCCCGGCGCCGGCTCTCGCCGGGCACCGGGCCCTCCTGACACCGGGTCGCGCTACTGGTCGGCGCGGCGCGGGGTCTGCTCGGGGATGACCGCGACTCCGGTGAGCGCGGCCGTCGTGACGCGACGGCTCTTCTCACGGCCCTGGCCGGGCTGCTTCGGGGCCGGCAGAGCGTCGAGCACGGAGTCGAGCAGGTGCTCGGCGACCTCGCTGCGGACGCGGCGCGGAGGCGTGACCGGCGCGATCGGGATGTCGAGGATCGGCGCGGCAACGGCCGGCTCGATCTCCTTCTCGACCGGGGTCTCGACGGGAGCCGACTCGACGGTCGCCGTCTCGGCGGCCTCCTGGCGCGGCTCGCGGTCGCGGCTGCGACGACGGCGCTCGCCCCGGGCGGGACGCTCGCCGCGACGGCTCGGCTCGGACGGCTGCTCCTCGGGTGCCGTGGCGGACTCCTCCGGCGCCATGGCCTCGACGGTCTCGGCGGCGTCCTCGACCAGCGCGGCCGCCTCCTCCGCCGCCTGGCGCACGGCCTGGGGGTGGATGGTGCTGGCGGCGATCTGCGCGAGCGCGTTCTTCGCGTCGTCCGTGATGGCGTGGGTGCTGATCGGCTTGGTCGCCGGCGCGCCCTGCCCGTTCTGCCCGCCGTTCGAGCGCCCGGAGGCGGCGGGCTGCTGCTCGCCGCCCTTGCCCCGGCGGCGCTGCTCCTGCTGCGGAGCGGCGGTCGACCGGTGCTTGAGCACGGGGTCGTGGTGGACGATGACGCCGCGTCCGGCGCAGATCTCGCAGTTCTCACTGAAGGTCTCGAGCAGGCCCAGGCCCAACTTCTTGCGGGTCATCTGCACGAGGCCGAGCGAGGTGACCTCGGCGACCTGGTGCTTCGTCCGGTCGCGGCTCAGGCACTCGACCAGGCGGCGGAGCACGAGGTCGCGGTTGGACTCGAGCACCATGTCGATGAAGTCGACGACGATGATGCCGCCGATGTCGCGCAGGCGCAGCTGGCGGACGATCTCCTCGGCCGCCTCCAGGTTGTTCTTCGTGACCGTCTCCTCGAGGTTCCCGCCCGAGCCGACGAACTTGCCGGTGTTGACGTCGACCACCGTCATCGCCTCGGTGCGGTCGATCACGAGCGAGCCGCCGCTGGGCAGCCACACCTTGCGCTCCAGCGCCTTCTCGATCTGCTCCGTGATGCGGAACTCGTCGAACGCGTCCTTCTCACCCGTGTAGACCTCGACGCGCTCGAGCAGATCGGGTGCGACCTGGCTGAGGTAGAGCTCGATGGTCTCGCGGGCGTCGTCGCCGGCGATGACCATCTTCTCGAAGTCCTCGTTGAAGACGTCGCGGACGATCTTGATCAGCAGGTCCGGCTCGCTGTGCAGGAGAGCGGGAGCCTGCCCGGTCGCGGCCTTCGCGCTGAGAGCCGTCCACTGCGCGGTCAGGCGCTCGACGTCGACGGTCAGCTGCTCCTCCGTGGCGCCCTCGGCCGCGGTCCGGACGATGACGCCCACGTTCTCGGGCAGCACCTCCTTGAGGATCTTCTTCAGGCGGGCGCGCTCGGTGTCCGGGAGCTTCCGCGAGATGCCGTTCATCGAGCCGTTGGGCACGTAGACGAGGTAGCGGCCGGGGAGCGAGATCTGGCTCGTGAGACGGGCGCCCTTGTGGCCGACGGGGTCCTTCGTGACCTGGACGAGGACCCGGTCGCCGGGCTTGAGCGCGAGCTCGATCCGGCGGGGGCCGCCGGCGTTGTTCGCGGCGTCCCAGTCGACCTCGCCGGAGTAGAGCACGGCGTTGCGCCCGCGTCCGATGTCGACGAAGGCGGCCTCCATGCTCGGGAGGACGTTCTGCACGCGGCCGAGGTAGACGTTGCCGATGAGCGACGCCTCCTGCGAGCGGGCGACGTAGTGCTCGGCGAGGACGCCGTCCTCGAGCACGCCGATGCGGATGCTGTCCTCCTTCGAGCGGACGACCATGACGCGGTCGACGGCCTCCCGGCGGGCGAGGAACTCGGACTCGGTGACGACCGTGCGGCGCCGGCCGGCGTCGCGGCCGTCGCGGCGGCGCTGCTTCTTGGCCTCGAGGCGGGTCGAGCCCTTGATGCGCTGCGGCTCGGTGATGAGCTCGGGCTCGCGGGCCTCGCGCTGCTCGCGCGGCTGGCGGACCCGGACGACGGTGTTCTCGGGGTCGTCGGAGCCGGACCTCTCGCTCTCGCCGCTGCGGCGGCGCGAGCGGCGGCGGACGGAGCCCTGCTCCTCGGCCGGGCTCTCGCGCTCCTCCTGGACGCCCAGCGGCGCACCGCGGGGAGGCAGCGGAGCCAGCTCGACGTAGTCGGGCAGGACCGGCGCCTGGAACAGCAGCGACGGGCTCGGCAGTGCGGGCCGTCGCGGCTCCTCCTGGTCGGCGCCCGGGGTCTGCGGGAGGGCGTTGAAGAACACCGCGCCCGTCGACGTCGACGGCTCGGCCGCCTCCGCGGCGCTCCCGGTCTCGGGCAGCTCGGTGCCCTCGGCTCCGGTCTGGTCGGTCTCGTTGCTGTCGATGATCGTCTCCCCTGTCGCTGGCGCGCTCGACTCGGTCCGCCGGCTCGCCCGGCGGCCACCGAAGAGGCGGCTGATCTTCCTGGCCCCGCTGCGGGGCCCGTCGCGGTCCGGATCGGATCCGCTCGTACTGTTGTCTTCCACCATTCCTGGTGCACTCCTCGGCCGGGTCGTCCGCCGCGTCGTCTTCCCGGATGCTTCTCTCGTGCGAGGGGCCTCGGCCCGCCGCGAATCCTTCCGCTCCCCCGGTCCCGTCGCGCTCGTGGCGCGGGACTCCGGTTGCAGCTGCACTCTCGGAACTGACTATCCGACACGCGCTCCTCCGCGGTGCGACCTGCGGTCGACTCCCGGCGGAGCGGAGATCCGGCGCGTCCATTCGCGGAACGCTGTCGATCTCCTGTGGCCCGGTGCTCGCCCGGTAAACCTTCTTCGCGTCGATGCGGGGTCCCCCGGACCGACGGCTCCGATTATCGCACGCATTCCCAGAGGCGCCGATCCGGCGCGTGCCATAATCCCCCGGTGTCCAGCGATCCCGGGGTGCGCGACGCCCCCATGCAGCAGCGCCCCGTCCTCTTCGCCGTCCTGCTGATCGTCCTCGGCGTGATCGGCTGGACCGCCGCCTTCGCCCTCACGAACGACAAGTTCGCCGCTCTCGAGAACCCCGATGCGGGCCTCGGCTGCGATTTCAGCCTGCTCGTGCAGTGCAGTGCGAACCTGAACTCGGCGCAGGGCGCGGTCTTCGGCTTCCCGAACCCTCTCATCGGCCTGGCGGCCTGGATCGCGCCGATCGTGGTGGGGCTGGGCCTGCTCGCGGGCGCCCGGTTCGACCGGTGGTTCTGGGCGTCCTTCAACGTCGGCTTCCTGCTGGCCCTGGTGTTCGTGGGCTGGCTCATCGCGACGAGCGTCTTCGCGCTCGGAACGCTCTGCCCCTGGTGCATGCTCACCTGGGCCGTCGTCATCCCGGGCTTCTGGCTGGTGACGCTCCGCAACCTCCGTGAGGGCGTGTTCCCCGTCCCCGCCGGGATGCGCCGCTTCGCCGGTGCCGCCTACGGCTGGGTCCCGTTCATCACGCTGCTCTGCTACCTGCTGATCGCGGTGATCGCGCAGGTGAGGCTGAACGTGCTCGCCTACCTCTGACGGACGTCGTCAGAGGCAGGCGGCCGAGCGGCTCAGGCGAACCAGAGGCCGAGCTCGCGCGCGGCCGACTCCTCGGAGTCGGACCCGTGCACGAGGTTCTGCTGGACCTTGAGGCCCCAGTCGCGGCCGAGGTCGCCGCGGATGGTGCCGGGAGCGGCCGTGGTCGGGTCGGTGGTGCCGGCGAGGGCGCGGAAGCCCTCGATCACGCGGTCGCCCGCGATGCGCAGGGCGACGATCGGGCCGCTCTCCATGAATTCGACGAGCGGCTCGTAGAAGGGCTTGCCCTCGTGCTCGGCGTAGTGGGCGGCGAGCAGCTCGCGGTCGGCCTCGACGAGCTTCACGTCGACGAGGGAGTAGCCCTTCGCCTCGATGCGGCGGAGGATCTCGCCGGTGAGGTTGCGGGCGACGCCGTCGGGCTTGACGAGGACGAGGGTCTCCTGAGTGGCCATGGTTCAGCGGTCTCCTTCGGTGGGGTCGGTGGGCTCCGCCGCCCGGCGCGTCTGAGCGTCGAGGCGGGTGCCGGTCACCATGCAGTACGTCCACAGCGCCACGAAGGCGGCGCCGATCACGTACATGATCGGGACCAGCAGGCCCGAGGCCACGATAACGAACTGCAGCACCCAGCCGATGCGGAAGCCGACCGGCCGGTTCAGCAGGCCCAGAGTGGCGACGAGCGCGAGGCAGACCACCGCTCCCCCGACCAGCACGATCACGGGATCGGCCGCCTTCAGCCCGAAGGCCACCAGGGTGGCGAGGAAGACGATGACCGCCTCGAAGCCGAGCACGATCGAGCCGAGGCTCTCCCGGACGGTCCGCGAGCGCCGCGGGCGCCCGGCCCTCACGCGCCCAGCCAGTTCTCGTCGCGGGCCGCGGTGATCGTGCGGCCGACGAGGGTGATCGAGCCCGTGACCAGCAGGGCGCCCTTGTCGGTGCGCGCCGCGAGGACGCGACCGGCCGTGAGAGCACCCAGCGGGTCGTCGGCGACGCGGACCGCCTCCTCCGGGAACACGGTGCGGGCGAGCGCGGCGAGCTCCTCGGCGGGCATCGCCCGATCGCTCGGCGCCGTGGTCACGATCAGCTCGTCCACCACGGGGCGGAGCTCCCGGAGGATCCCCTCGGCGTCCTTCTCGGCCAGCACGCCGAGGACGGCCGTCACGCGGTCGAAGTCGAAGTAGCGGCCGAGAGCGGCGGCGAGGGACGCGGCACCGTGCGGGTTGTGCGCCGCGTCGACGACGGTGCGCGGAGCGAGTCCGACGAGCTGCAGGCGGCCCGGGGAGGTCGCGGCGGCGAAGCCCTCGTCGAGGACGTCGCCGGTGAGCTCCTGCGTCCCGCCTCCCAGGAACGTCTCGACCGCGGCGACGGCCACGGCGGCGTTCTCGGCCTGGTGGTCGCCGAAGAACGGCAGCAGCAGCTGCTCGTACGTGGTGACGAGTCCCCGGACGGTGACGACCTGGCCGCCGACGGCGACGGTCGTCGACTCGACGTCGAACTCCGCCCCCTCGACGACGATCGTCGACTCGGTGGCCTCGGCCGCGTGCCGCAGCACCGCCTCCGCCTCCGGGACCTGCCTCGCGGAGACCACCGAGGCGAGCGGCTTGACGATGCCCGACTTGGTGCGCGCGATCTCCTCGATCGTCGAGCCGAGGCGGTCGGTGTGGTCGAGGGCGATCGGCGTGAAGACGGCGACCTGCGCGTCGGCGACGTTCGTCGAGTCCCACTCGCCGCCCATCCCCACCTCGACGACGGCCACATCGACCGGCGCGTCGGCGAAGGCCGCGTAGGCCAGGACGGTGATCGCCTCGAAGAAGGACAGCGGCGCCTCGCCCTGCTCGGCCAGCTCGGCGTCGGTCATCCGCAGGTACGGCTCGACGTCCTGCCAGTTGTCGGCGAGGCTCCGGTCCGAGATCGGCTCTCCGTCGATGACGATGCGCTCGTTGAAGCGCTCGAGGTGCGGACTGGTGAACAGGCCCACCCGCAGCCCGTGGGCGCGCAGCAGGCTCTCGATCATCCGGCTGGTCGAGGTCTTGCCGTTGGTTCCGGCGATCTGGATCACCGGGTAGGCGCGCTGCGGGTCGCCGAGGATCTCGACGGCGCGCCGGGTCGGAGCGAGGCGCGGGCGGACGCTCGCCTCGCCCAGGCGCTCCAGCAGCGCGGCGTAGACGGCGTCGGCGGCCGCGCGGTCGGCGTCGTCCGGCTCGAACGGATCAGACATCGGCGGCCTCGACCTTCTCGACGCGGATGATGGCGGTGCCCGCGGGGCCGAAGGCGATCGCGCCCTCGCCGCCCTCGAGAGCCGTGGTGAGCGGAGTGAACGCGCATCCGGTCGCGAGGGTCTCCTCCGCGATCCAGAGCGCGTGCGGCTCGAGCGCCTGCAGGCTCGGCTCGTCGAGCACGACCTCCAGGACGATCCGGTCGCTGACCTCGAACCCGGCCGCCTTGCGGGCGTCCTGCACCGCGCGGATGAGGTCGCGGGCGAGCCCCTCCGCTTCGAGCTCGGGGGTGGTCGCCGTGTCGAGGAGCACGAAGCCCCCGCGCGGGAGCAGGGCGATGGCGCGGTCGTCGCCGGCCGAGCCGCCGACCTCGAGCGTGAGCTCGTACTCGCCCTCGACCAGCTCGACGCCGCCGGCGGTGACGACGCCGTCCGTCTCGCTCCAGTCGCCGGCCTTGGCGGCCCTGATCACGGTCTGCACGCCCTTGCCGAGCCGGGGCCCGGCGGCGCGCGCGTTGACCGCGAGACGGGAGGTGACGCCGTAGTCGGCGGCGCTGGAGTCGACCAGCGGCACCAGCGTCACCTCCTTCACGTTCAGCTCGTCGCGGAGGATCGCCTCGAACGGCGCGAGCTCGGCGGCGTCGGCGACCACCACGGTCAGGCGCGCGAGCGGCAGGCGGACGCGGAGCCCGGCCTGCTTGCGGAGGGAGAGCGCGGTGGACGAGATGCCGCGGACCGCGTCCATCGCGTGCACGAGCGCCGTGTCGGCGGGGAACTCGTCCGCCTCCGGCCAGTCGGTGAGGTGGACGCTGCGGCCGCCGGTCAGGCCCTGCCAGATCTGCTCCGTGACGAGAGGCAGGAGCGGGGCGGCGACGCGGCACACGGTCTCGAGGACCGTGTAGAGCGTGTCGAACGCCTCCGATCCGCGGCCGTCCTCGTCGACGCCCTGCCAGAAGCGGTCGCGGGAGCGGCGCACGTACCAGTTCGTGAGCACGTCGCTGAAGTCGCGGAGCGCGGCGGCCGCGAGCGTGGAGTCCAGCGCCTCGAGCCGGCCGGTCACGGTCTCGACCAGATCGCGGGTCTTGGCCAGCAGGTAGCGGTCGAGGACGTCCTCGGAGCCGGTGCGCCTGGTCGCCTCGTAGCCGCCGCCCGCCGAGGCGTTGGCGTAGAGGGAGAAGAAGTACCAGGTGCTCCACAGCGGCAGCAGTACCTGGCGGACGCCCTCGCGGATGCCCTCCTCCGTCACGACGAGGTTGCCGCCCCGGAGGACCGGGCTCGACATCAGGAACCAGCGCATGGCGTCGGAGCCGTCGCGGTCGAAGACCTCGGCCACGTCCGGGTAGTTGCGCAGCGACTTGGACATCTTCTGCCCGTCGTTGCCCAGCACGATGCCGTGGCTGACCACGTTGCGGAACGCCGGGCGGTCGAAGAGCGCGGTGGAGAGCACGTGCAGCGTGTAGAACCAGCCGCGCGTCTGCCCGATGTACTCGACGATGAAGTCCGCCGGGTTGTGGGTGTCGAACCAGTCCGCGTTCTCGAACGGGTAGTGCACCTGGGCGAAGGGCATCGATCCGGAGTCGAACCAGACGTCGAGGACGTCGCTGATCCGGCGCATCGTCGAGCGCCCGGTCGGGTCGTCGGGGTTCGGGCGGGTCAGCTCGTCGATGAACGGCCGGTGCAGGTCGTCCGGGCGCACGCCGAAGTCGCGCTCCAGCTCGTCCAGCGAGCCGTAGACGTCGATCCGCGGGTACTCCGGGTCGTCGCTCTTCCACACCGGGATCGGCGAGCCGAAGTAGCGGTTGCGGCTGATGGACCAGTCGCGCGCGCCCGAGAGCCACTTGCCGAACTGGCCGTCCTTGACGTTCTCGGGGACCCAGGTGATCTCCTGGTTGAGCTCCTCCATGCGGTCGCGGATCGCGGTGACGCGGACGAACCAGCTCGAGACCGCCTTGTAGATCAGCGGATTGCGGCAGCGCCAGCAGTGCGGGTACGAGTGCTCGTAGCTCGCCTGGCGGAGCAGCCGGTGGCCCGCGCGCAGGAGCTGCGTGAGGGGCTTGTTCGCGTCGAAGACCTGGAGGCCGGCGACCTCGCTGATCTGCGGCAGGAAGCGGCCGCCGTCGTCGACCGAGATGATGACGGGGATGCCCGCCGCCTCGCAGACCTTCTGGTCGTCCTCGCCGTAGGCGGGCGCCTGGTGCACGATGCCGGTGCCCTCGCTGGTGGTCACGTAGTCGGCGACGAGGATGCGCCACGCGTTCTGCGTGCCCCAGGCCTCGGTGTCCGCGTAGTGGTCCCAGAGGCGGTCGTAGCTGATCCCCTCGAGCTCGGAGCCGCGGTGGGTGCGCGAGACGGCGGCCAGGGCCGACTCCGCGTCCGGATAGCCGAGGTCCTTCGCGTAGGCGCCGACCTGGTCGATGGCGAGCAGGTACTCGGCCGAGAGCTCGCGCTCCTCGGGCTCGCCCCTGCCGTCGGCCGCGCCGTTCGGGCCGGCGGGGACGACCGCGTACTCGATGTCGGGCCCGACGGCGAGCGCGAGGTTCGTCGGCAGCGTCCAGGGGGTCGTCGTCCACGCGAGAGCGCGGACCGCCGTCAGCTGGAGCGCCTCCGCCGTCTCGCCGACCAGCGGGAAGGTGACGGTGACCGTCTGGTCCTGCCGCATCTTGTAGACGTCGTCGTCCATCCGCAGCTCGTGGTTCGAGAGCGGCGTCTGGTCGCGCCAGCAGTACGGCAGCACGCGGTGGCCCTCGTAGGCGAGGCCTTTGTCGTAGAGCTGCTTGAACGCCCAGATCACCGACTCCATGAAGGTGGGGTCGAGCGTCTTGTAGTCGTCGTCGAAGTCGACCCAGCGCGCCTGGCGGGTGACGTAGTCCTGCCACTCCCCGGTGTAGCGCAGCACCGACTCCTTCGCGGCGGCGTTGAAGGCCGCGACGCCCATCTCCTCGATCTGGGACTTGTCGGTGATGCCGAGCTGCCGCTCCGCCTCGAGCTCGGCGGGCAGGCCGTGGGTGTCCCAGCCGAAGCGGCGGTGCACCTGCCGTCCGCGCATCGTCTCGAAGCGGGGGAAGACGTCCTTGGCGTAGCCGGTGAGGAGGTGCCCGTAGTGCGGCAGGCCGTTGGCGAACGGCGGGCCGTCGTAGAAGACCCACTCCGGCGCTCCCTCGCGCTGCCGGATCGACTCCTGGAAGGTGTCGTCCGCCTTCCAGTACGCGAGCACGCGCTCCTCGATCTCGGGGAAGCGCGGCGACGGGGACACGCCCCGGCCGAACGCGGAGCCCTCGGCGGGCTCGGCTCCGTGCGGGGTGGGCGGCGGGGTGTCGATCGAGTAGACGTCGGCGCGGGTGAGGCCGGTGCGGTCGAACCGGTAGGTCCCGTCGGTCTGCCAGCGG